>NZ_BBPW01000056.1:0-5201 GCF_001028545.1 Treponema endosymbiont of Eucomonympha sp.
CGGGGGAGTGGCGAAAGACAACCGTTTGTTTATCAACGCGGCAGCATGGCAGACGCGCACGGGCGCTCCGTGGAGGGATATACCGCCAGAATTCGGGAACTGGAACAGCATACACAAGCGGTTTTGCCGCTGGCGGGACAAGGGAATAGGGAAAAGGCTGGCGGACGCCGCAATAGGCGAGCCTGCCGGGGATATCCGTATGATAGATTCGACGTATATCAAGGCACACGCGGACGCGTGCGGGGCGTGCGGCGGCACTCAGGACATTAGCCGCACAAAAGGGGGCTAAACAGCAAATTACACCTTGTGGTTGACGAGTACGGGATACCGGCAAGCGGCATTGTGACAAGCGGTACTGTCGCGGATTGTAATCAAGCGCCTCTCCTTATGGAGGATTTGGAGGCGGAAGCGTTTCTTGCGGACAAGGCGTATGACACGAACGAACTGCTCGACATGCTTAAGGAAGCGGATATAACAGCAGTCATCCCTCCGGTTAAAAGCCGAAAAGAGCAGAGAGCGTACAGTCATGAGCTGTATCGGGCACGGCACGTCATTGAAAACGTCTTTCGCGCCCTCAAGCGCTGGCGGGGAATTGCTACGCGCTACGCAAAGCTCACCGCTTCCTTCATCGCCGCCATTCATGTCAGGTGTTTGTTTCTCTACCTTCCAGTCCACGCTACCTAAACGCCTGCAACGAAAGTCTTGTTGGAAGCAACGCGAGTCTAAACGCCTGCAACGAGAGTCTTGTTGGAAGCAACGCGAATCTGAACGCCTGCAACAAGAGTCTTGTTGCAGGCAACGAAAGACTGACCGCGTGCAAAAAGAGACGGAATGTCGGGCAAAACGGCGTGCCGGAGCGGACGAATAGGCGGAAAAGCACAGAACCCAGAAACGGCGGCGGGTTTTGGGACAGGCAAGCGCGGCTGTTCGGCTGTTGCCGTCCGGCTGCCGCTTGAATAAAACCTTTTTTCTCTATATAGTGCTTCCCGAAATAAATACAGGGAATATATGTCGGAGGGTGTATGACAATAAGTTACATGCTCGGTCAAAGCCTTGTGCTGACCTTGCTGGGAATAGGCGTCGTGTTTGCGTTCATCATCGTCATGATTGCGTGTCTGACGCTGGTTCACCGCATAGTGCATTCGCTCAAGCTCGACGCTGAAGCGGCGGCGGAGACTCCGGCAGCGAGCGTCCCCGCGGCGGCAAGCGCGGGAACGGCGCATATCGCTGCGATCGCCGCCGCAGTGCGGGCAAAACAGGGCTAGGGGGATAAGACAAAATGGCACACAAAGTGAATATCACCGATTTGGTGCTGCGCGACGCGCAGCAGTCGCTGCACGCGACGCGGATGACCCTCGCCGATATGCTTCCGGCGTGTCCCAAGCTGGATAAAATCGGCTATGCCAGCCTTGAGGCTTGGGGCGGCGCGACGTTCGATTCGTGCATACGGTTCCTGAACGAAGACCCGTGGGAACGCCTGCGGAAGCTCCGCGCGGCGCTGCCGAACACCAAAATCATGATGCTGCTCCGCGGGCAGAACCTGCTGGGCTATCGGCACTACGCCGACGACGTGGTCGACAAGTTCGTCGACCTTGCGGCGAAGAACGGCGTAGACGTGTTCCGCATCTTCGACGCCTGCAACGACCCGCGCAACCTGAAGCGCGCCACCGACGCGGCGAAAAAAACCGGCAAACACGTCCAAATGGCGATTTCCTACGCTACGACGCCGTACCACACGAAGGGAATCTACGCTGACCTCGCCAAATCCTACGCTGAATTCGGCGCGGATTCCGTCTGCATAAAGGATATGTCTGGACTGCTGAAGCCGTACGAAGCCTTTGATTTGGTGAAGGCAATTAAGAAGAAGGCTGACATTCCGGTTCAGATTCACACCCACGCCACGACGGGACTTTCGGTGGCGACGCTCGTGAAGGCGGCGGAAGCGGGCGCGGAAATCCTCGACACGGCGATTTCGTCTATGGCTATGGGCACCTCGCACAGCCCGACCGAAACCGTCGTCGAAGCTTTCCGCGGCACACCCTACGATACGGGGCTGGACATACAGGCATTGCTCGAAATCGCCGCGTATTTCCGCGAGGTGCGGAAGAAGTACGCAAGGTTTGAGTCTAGCTTCCTCGGCGCGGACACGCGAATCCTCGCATCGCAGGTGCCGGGCGGAATGCTTTCCAACCTCGAAAACCAACTGAAAGAGCAGGGCGCGTCGAATAAAATCGACGACGTGCTGAAAGAGATTCAGCTCGTGCAGAAGGACTGCGGCTATATCCCGCTCGTTACCCCGACGAGTCAAATCGTCGGCACACAGGCGGTGTTCAACGTGCTGTTCGGGCGCTACGAGCGGCTGACGCAGGAAACCCGCGACCTTTTGACCGGACGCTACGGCGCGACTCCCGCAACGCCGAACCCGGACCTCGTGACAAAGGCGCTTGAGCAGAACAAAATGGACGCGCCCGTAACGTGCCGCCCCGCAGACCTCGTGCCGAACGAATTCGACAGGATTTCGGCGGAAGCGAAGGCGGCGGGGGCGCAGACCGACGAAGACATTCTGACCTTCGCCATGTTCCCGAAGGTCGCGCCGAAGTTCTTTGCCGAACGCGCGAATGGACCCGTTTCGTCGGATTCGTTCGCGCTCCCGAAGCCGGGCGCGGCGCCTTCAAAAGGCGGCTCGTATACGGTGAACGTAAACGGCACCGCATACAGCGTAAGCGCCGGTCCCGCTGGAGACACGATGAATATCACCGTGAACGGTACTCCGTATAGCGTGGCATTCGGCGCGGCGGGAACAGTGCCTCCTGCGGGCGGGACTATGTCGACAAGCGCGGCTCCGGCAGCGGCGTCGGGCGGCACCGATATTACCGCACCGGTCGCGGGCACCTTGCTCAAGCACGTCATTCCGGCGGGAACGGCGGTAAAAACCGGTCAGACGGTGCTTTTAATCGAATCCATGAAAATGGAGCTTGAAATCAAGGCGACAGCCGACGGCACCGTTTCCTACAGAGCCGCGCCGGGCAGCCAGATTGCGGCGGGGCAGGTGCTCGGCAGAATCGGCGGCGCGGCAGTTGCGCCGCCTGCGCCTGTCGCGGTTCCCGTTCCGGCAGCGCCCGCTCTTGCGGCGGCGCCGTCAGGAAGCGGCGCTGCGGTGAATGCGCCGGTTGCGGGCACCCTGCTCAAAAACACGCTGGCGGAAGGCACGGCGGTAACGCCGGGACAGACAATCATCTTAATTGAGTCTATGAAGATGGAATTGGAAGTGAAGGCGGCGTCGAACGGCACGGTTCACTATTTGGCTCAGCCCGGCTCGACTATCGCCGCCGGGCAGCCGCTTGCGGAAATCAGATAGGAGCGTAACATGCTGGGAGTTAAGACGTTAAAGCAAAAGGCGCTGCGCTATACGCTGGTAATGCTCGGAATCGCGCTCGCCTATTCGGTGGCGGCGACCGCGTTTGCTGCGGGCGACACGGGTGAGGTCGCGTCGTTCCGCAATATGGGCGCAATCATCAAGGGCAGCGAGAAGGTGCCGAACATTTCGGTGTCGAAGTTTTTGTCGAACACGCTGCGCAACACGGGACTCAGCGCGCTTGCCGATAAGCCGGAACAAGTCGCCGACCCGTTTGCCGCAGCCCCGGAAACCGAAGTCGCAGAATCGGCGTACACGGTCGCAGTACCGACGGTGCCGGTCGCGGGGTGGCAGCGGTTCTTTATGGTGGCGGTCGGGTTTCTTATCGTGTATCTGGGCGTAGCGAAGGGCTTTGAGCCGCTGCTGCTTGTCCCGATAGGCTTCGGCACGATATTCGTGAACATTCCGGGCGGCGGAATGTACGCCGAGCATTCGGGCATGCTCAAAATCGTCTACGACGCGGGCGTGGGCAACGAATTCTTCCCTATGCTCATATTTATGGGAATCGGCGCGATGACGGACTTCGGCCCGCTGATTGCGAACCCCAAGACGGCGCTTTTGGGCGGCGCGGCGCAGCTGGGCGTGTTTGTCACGCTGTTCGGCGTCGCGCTGTTCAACCTGATTCCGGGAATCGATTACCACATGCTGCAAGCCTGCGCGATTTCGATTATCGGCGGCGCGGACGGACCCACGACAATTTATGTTGCGGGCAAGCTGGCGCCGGAGATGATGGCCGTAGTCGCGGTAGCGGCGTATTCGTATATGGCGCTCGTGCCGATGATTCAGCCGCCGATTATGAAGCTTTTGACCAGCGAAAAAGAACGCCGAATTAAGATGAAGCAGCTCCGCGCGGTGTCGAAGACAGAGAAAATACTCTTTCCGCTCGTGGTGCTGGCGCTGGCGATTCTGTTTATCCCGGCGGCGGCGCCGCTTATCGGCATGCTGTCGTTCGGCAACTTCGTGAAGGAAATCGGCGTGATAAACCGTTTGAGCAAGACTATGGAAAATGAGATGCTGAATATCGTCTCTATCCTGCTGTCGCTGGGGGTCGGCTCGCAGATGACGCCGGAAAAAATCATGAACCCCGGCTCTATCGGAATCATCGCGCTGGGCTTGTTCGCGTTTGCGGTGGCAACTGCGGGCGGCGTGCTTATGGCAAAGTTCATGAACCTGTTCTTAAAGGAAAAGATTAACCCGCTTATCGGCTCGGCGGGCGTGTCCGCCGTCCCAATGGCGGCGCGCGTGTCAAACAAGGTCGGAATGGATTCCGACCCGTCAAACTTCCTGCTCATGCACGCAATGGGACCGAACGTTGCGGGCGTTATCGGCACCGCGATTGCGGCGGGCGTGTTTATCGCCACCTACGCCAAATAGCGGCGGAACCCCAGAGCCGGCTTCGGAAACGGAGCCGGTTTTTTATGCGGCGGACGGGCGCGCACGGTATACGAGGAATTAAGCGAGACAGGCACATTAAAACTATAGGAAGATAGTATGAACGTAGGTGAAGATATTGTAGCAGCATATTTACAATATATAAAGAAATGTGAATTTGTACGGGTGAATTTTTATATACCGGATATTCAGGGTGAAATAGACGTTATTGGAATCAACCTAAATGAAAAAACAGTATATATTTGTGAAGTAGCAATGCATTTAATAACGGGATTACAGTATGTTAAAGATAAGTCTCCAAATAATATAAATAAATTATATGATAAGTTTTGCAAAGATATTGCATATGCCAAGAAATATTTTTCAGGTTATGAAAAGAAGATTATGTTATGGT
>NZ_BBPW01000057.1:0-4855 GCF_001028545.1 Treponema endosymbiont of Eucomonympha sp.
TTTTTCTGAATACGAGAACTCCGCCGAGCAGTTTCAGCGGATAAAGCAGCAGCCACGGGACGCCAAACACAAGCCACTGCAGGACGATATAGTCATTGCCGAAACGCGCCGCTTTGCGGAACAAGCGCCGGTCTAGTGCGGAATGCAGCTTCGCCGCGACGACAAAGAACGCGAACAGCCCCGCCGAGACGCCGCCCCTTTTCCGCGCCGCGCGGCGAATTCCGTCGTAGAGCGCCTCAAAGACGCGCGGCACCGCCGGCAGAAGCTGCGGGTTGAGCTTCTGCATATCCGCGAGCAGCGCGCTGCCGACCGGCTTGGAATAGCATAGACCGGCGGCTTGGCTCGCCGCGACATATTCGCAGAGCCGCTCGAAGGCGTGCCACACGGGCAGCACCAGAATCGCCCGCTCGCCCGGGTGCAGGTAAATGCGCTCGTTCAGCTCGTCGAGCTGCGTGATAAAGTTGCCGTGTGAGAGCATAGCTCCTTTCGGCTCGCCGGTCGTTCCCGATGTAAAGATAATGCAGGCGAGGTCGTCCCAGCCGCCTTTATCGAGCTCGGCTTCGACGGCGCCGCGGTTTCCGGCGCGGAACCGCCTACCGAGCGCGCGTATATCGTCGAAAGAACACAGTTCGACCGCGCACCGCTCCGCGAGGACGGCGGTTTCAGCCAGCGGCAGCGCGGCTTTCATGCCGAGTATGCGCGCTGCCTGCACGGTGTTTTCGGCGATAACGGTTTTGCATTCGGCGGAGGACAGGATGAAGCGCAGGTCGCGCTCGGACACGTCGCAGCCGCGCGGCACGTCGACCGCGCCGATAGCCATAAGCCCCATATCGGCTTGAAACCACTCCTTCCGGTTGTCGGAAATGAAGCCGATATGGTCGCCGCGCCGAATGCCGGACGCAAGCAGCCCCGCGCCGAAGTCGAGCATGACGAGAAGCAGTGAATTATACGTGACGACGTCAAACCCGCCTTTGGCATTGCGGAAGTATTGCGCCCCGACGCGGGGATATTTTTTCGCCACCGCCTTGAGTATCTTCGGCAGCGTCTTTTCTGTCAGTTTAGCGGGTTTCTTCGCGGGAGTCTTCATTGCGCTGGAGTATACAGGCAATGCGGGTGGTGGAGGGCTACGGGCTGACCGAAACGGCTCCGGTGGTGTGCGTGCGCCCGGTCGACGCGCCGGTATTCGGCACGGTCGGCAAGCCGATTCGCGGCGTCGAGGCGCAGGTGGTTGACAGCGAAGGCAAGCCGCTTCCGGCGGGACAACAGGGCTCGCTCCGCATTCGGGGCGGCACCGTGATGAAGGGGTATTACAAGCGCGCCGACCTGAGCGCCGCGGTGCTGAGCTCCGACGGCTGGTTCGACACGGGCGACCTCGCCGTGTTCACGGTTTCAGGGGAACTGGCGCTGCGCGGACGCAAAAAGGACACTATAGTGCTGCGCGGCGGGGAAAATGTCGAGCCATTGCCGCTCGAGCTGAAGCTCGCCGAATCGCGCTATATCGCGCAAGCCGTCGTGGTGGGGCAGAACGAACGTTATCTGGGGGCACTCATCCTGCCGGAAAAAGACGAGGTCGCCGCGTATGCCGCGGAGCAGTGCCTTGCCGCCGCGTCTTACGGCGAGCTGCTGAAGACGCCGGAAATCGGCAAGCTGTTCTACCGGGAAATCCGCGACGCCGTCAGCGCCAAAAACGGCTTTCGCTCGTTCGAGCGGATAGGGCGCTTCGTGTTGCTGGAAGAGGCGTTCGCGGCAGGCAAAACGCTTTCCGCCAAGCAGGAAATCATGCGCTACAAGCTGCCTGAAGTCTATGCGCGGGAATTCAAGCAGCTCTTCGGCGCGTAAAACCTATCTGCGCGGCTTTCCCGCGGGGGTTAGCTTCTACTTCTAGTGTATGCTTCGCACTAAGAGTAGTGTTAGGCGGTGTGGACTAAAGAAAGGGAAAGAGGTAAAATGAGGAGCATGAAAGAAAATGAAGGCATTCACCGGAACGATATAAGCGACGAGGCGCGGGAACGGATAAAAGACCTGCTGCCCGGACAGGAAGGGAAGCACGGGAGAGTGGCGAAAGACAACCGCATGGTTTATCAACGCGGTAGCGTGGCAGACGCGCACAGGCGCTCCGTGGAGGGATATACCGCCAGAATTCGGGAACTGGAACAGCATACATAAGCGGTTTTGCCGCTGGCGGGATAAGGGAATATGGAGAATACTGGCGGACGCCGCAACAGGCGAGCCTGCCGGGGATATCTTTATGATAGATTCGACGTATATCAAGGCGCACGCGGACGTATGCGGGGCGCGCGACGGCATTCAGGACATTAGCCGCACAAAAGAGGGCTGAACAGCCAAATTACACTTGGCAGTTGACGAGTACGGAATACCGGCAGAAGGCGCTGTGACAAGCGGCACTGTCGCGGACTGCAGTCAAGCTTCTCTCCTTATGGAGGACTTGACGCATTCCGAGTTCAGCACCCGCCCGCCTCATAAGCTAGCGTTTACGGGCGACCAGCAGGGTAGCAGGGTATACGTCTGCCTCCGGTGGGAGAATACCCGCGGCGAGAAGGGACCGTGGAGCGCGATAAGCTCGGCGGTGGTGCCGTAAGGCGTCAATAAAAAGCGGGGAGACCCGCTGTTTATTGAGACGAGAAGGGAAAGGGCGAAGCCCCTTCCCTTCTCTCCATATCGATTTGAAATGAGCGGGAGGGGAGCGGCGGAAGCCGCTCTTTTTTTATGCCTATTCTTTGCAAAAGAGGCGGCACTAGGTTTCACCGCTATGCCGAGTTTCTTCCAGAAAACTCGGACGTTCGGCTCTCGCCGAACGCCTTAATACGCGCTCAGAATCCGTTCCAGCCGCTCCCGCCCGATAATCTTCATGAAGCTGGCAAGGCGCGGACCCTGATTCTTGCCGATAAGCGCCTGATACACCGCCTGAAACAGCGCCTTCGGCTCAAGCGCAAACCCGCTTGCGACGGCGTACAGCGCTTCGGAGAGCGCCTTTTCGCCGAGCGCGTCCAGTTGCGGCGCTATGTCGGCGCGAATCCGCCGCAGCGCCTGTACTTCCGCCTCAGAAAGCGCGGCTTTTGAGCCGTCGGCGCGGAGCGAAAACGCGAACTCGTCGGGGGCGCATTCCGTCACCCAGCGCCACGCGCATTCGCAGCGGGCGCGGAGCCGCGCTTCCTGCTCCGGCTTCACGCCGGGGAGGGAGGCGAGCGTCGCGCCTATGTCGCCGGAGTTGATTTGCAGGATATTGCAGAGGTGCCGGAACGGTGCCTGATACGGCATTTCGGCGGGCATATCGCCCACCTGCGAAAGCTCATATATGCGCCGCTCCTTCAAAAACGCCTCGTCGTTCTTGGCTTTCTCCGCGCCCCACGCAATGCGCTCCGTCCTGTCGTAGTCCTCGTAGGTTTTGAGCACGTCGAGGTCGAAACTTATGGCGAACTCGGTGTTCGGGCGCGTGCCCGCGAACAGGTAGCGGACGACTTCCGGCTGGTACACGCGCAGCACGTCGCCGAGCGTAATCACGTCGCCCTTCGACGACGACATTTTGCCCGGCGCGCCCTTAATGCCGATAAAGTCGTAGCGGAATGACACGGGCGCGTCCCAGCCGAAAACCTCTTTGGAGACGAGCCGCGCTGTGTCGAAGGAGCCGCCTTTGCTGTGGTGATCCTTGCCGGCGGGTTCAAACACCGTCCGTTCGTAGCGCCAGCGCATAGGCCAGTCGACGCGCCAGCCGAGCTTGAGCCCCTTCGCGGTGCGGAGGTCGGCGGTTTCGGCGTGCCCGCAGGCGGTGCAGTGATATGTCACGCCGTAGTCGCCGTCATAGGAGTCGATTTCGGTGGCGTCCCTGTTGCACTTCGCGCAGAACGCCGCGACGGGCCAGTAGTCCTCTTGCCCGCTGATTTTGTGCGCGTCGTCGCGGAAGCGGTTCAGGCAGTCGCGGATTCGGTCGCGGTTCCGCAGCGCCGTCCTCATGCCTTCGGCGTAGCGTCCCGCGCGGTAGCATTCCGCCTGATACCGGTATTCGGGCGTGATTCCGACCTTCGGCAGCACGGCTTCCACGTCGGCTTCATGGTGGCGCGCATAGGATTCGTCGCGCCCGAACGGGTCGGGCACCAGCGTGATAGGGAAGCGCAGGTGCGCTTTGAGCATATCCTGCTCGGGCATATTGGCGGGCACTTTGCGGAACACGTCGTAGTCGTCCCACGAATAGAGGAAGCGCGCGTTTTTGCCGCGGTCGCGGAGGGCGCGCACGACGAGGTCTACGGATATGATTTCGCGGAAGTTGCCGATATGCACGGTGCCCGACGGCGTGATTCCCGCCGAGCAGGTGTATGCGTCGAGATCGCCGCGCTCGCGGATTATGGCGTCCGCCCACGAGTCCGCCCAGTGGAGCGCCTTGCGCGCCGCCTGATTCGCGTCAGTCATGGGGTCAGTATAGGCGCGTAAGACATTCGGCGCAAGCCGAATGTCTTACGCCCGAGTTCCTTGAAGGAACTCGGCATATAGGTAGCGCAAGGGGAACTCCCTGTGCCGCGAGTTTCTTGAGGAAACTGCCGCAACGCCGAAGGCGTTGCTATCGAGTTTGCGCCGCTTCGCTTACCGCAAACTCGCTTGGCACAGAGCCTCTCGTGTGGGCGGAAGAGAGACACTGTTCTAGGCGGGAGAGAGGCACTGTCTAGGGCGGAACAGAGGCACTGTTCTAGGCGGGAGAGAGACACTGTCTAGGGCAGGAGAGAGGCTCTGTCTAGGGCGGGAGAGAGACACTGTCTAGGGCAGGAGAGAGGCTCTGTTTAGGGCGGGACAGAGACACTGTTCTAGGTAGTGTGGACTGGATAAAGGGAAAGAGGTAAAATGG
>NZ_BBPW01000058.1:0-4854 GCF_001028545.1 Treponema endosymbiont of Eucomonympha sp.
AGGGTGTTTTCCGGGAAGAAATAGTAGACGGCGTTGCGGCGTCTACGGCAACACGAATCGTCGCCCTTGCAGGACGGATGAATTTGCTGACACCTGCGGTTCTTACCGGAGGACTTTCGGAAAGCAGCGGTATCTGCAGGGCGTTGTCTCAGGCGCTGGGTATCACGATTATTCCCCTTCAACAGGGCCGGTATGCCGGAGCCATAGGAGCGGCGTGTACGGGTTTGTATCAGGAAACCCGTTCATCGTGGCAATAGATATTCATATTTCCACGTTTTATAAATCCAACTAGGGTTATCCCTGCTTCCTCCGCCCTTATTACCGCCCCGGAGCTAACCGCCCCGTTGCAGAGCACTAACTTGAGTCCCGTGGATTCTATCATTCTGAACATATCAAATGCCAGCCGACTGCTTACCAGAAGAGCCTTGCCCCATGTGTCTATACCATTCAGGACCATCTTGCCGATTATTTTTATCAGGGCATTACGGCGGGACACGTCTTCCGTAAGTGTAAGTATTTGTTTGCCGTCGGTCAAAGCCATAGCATGAGCCGCTCCGGTGGACTGATACAAAATACACTGAGCGTCAAAGGTTTCCCAGAGAGCGTATATATCCTCATGCGAAAGGGTAATATCCTTCGGAGCTTCTCTTGTTGGAAGTTCGCGGGAAATCATACTGTTTATATTTCCATTGTTTTTCTGAAGAGTCAAAAAAACAGCCCCCGATTCTTTATCAAGGGATACGGATTCTATATCTTTTTTATCCCGGAAATATCCCTGTGTAAAAGCCCAGCCTACAGCTAGCGCTTCCAAATCCGCCGGACTGCACGCAAAAGTATTTGCCAATACACCGTTGATAAACAATGACAGGGATTCTTCTCTGATTATCCGGTCGTTTATCCTATGACGCCCTGCTGCGTTTATACGGACAACCTTCCGCTCTTCCCAACAGACTTCGTTCAGTTCGCTTTCATTCATGGAGTCCGCCTCGGATAAGCTATGAGGCACAAAAACTTTCCTAAAATTACCTCTTCAAGAATATAACTTGTGCATATCGGGGTTTCAAGCGGGACTATCTGACTGCCGTCAGCAACAGCCCCGCCGCAAACGGTCGAGACATATTGTTCTTTAGAAGCATTAGACGCAGGTGCATATCCTTATAAATCAAAGGCGGGATATGGAGCCATAGGAGCTACGCGTATTAGATTGGGAGGCGGATAGTGTATTTAAGCCTGTGTTGAGCGCATTAAAAAATGCCCCATCTTTTTAGGGCGGGGCTTGGAACAATACAGAAAACTATCGGCACCAGTTTATGCTGACACCTCCATCTTCCTTGGAGCGTCAATGCGCATATTGGTTCGTATCTCCGCCAAAGTTTTGTTCACCGCTTCCCACGCCGCTTTTTGGTCGGGAAGTTTTTCCACCTTGCAGGCGCAGTACTTGTATTCAGGCGTCTTGCTGATTGGGTCGAGTTCGCTAATCGTAAGCTCGTTACAGGCGCCGACCCACCACTGGTAGGTCATATACACGGCGCCTTTCTTGACGCGCACGGTAACATTGGCGCGGGTAATCACCGAACCGCGTTTTGAGCTTATCCGCACAAGCTCACCGTGTTTTATCTCAAGCTTTCCGGCGTCCTGCGGTGAAATCTGCACCCAGCCCGGCTCGTCCTCAAGGTTGCGCAAGGTGCGGCAGTTGCCGGTCATCGTGCGCACGGAATAGTGCCCGACTTCGCGGACGGTGCACAGGACAAGGGGATACTGCTCGTTTTCACGCTCCACCGGCGGCCGCCATTCGGCGGCGAAAAACTTAGCTTTGCCGTCAGGGTTGGCGAATTTGCCGCCTTTGTGCAGATAAACCGTGCCGACGTCGCTGTCCGCCTTGTCGCGGCAGGGCCACTGGATGCAGCCGTTCTTTTCGATTTTCTCGTAAGTAGCACCGACGAAGCTTGGGCACAGGCTTATCAGCTCGTTCCAGATTTCCTGCGTGTTGTTATACTTCATGGGGTAGCCCATAGCCGTTGACATGAGGCATAAGATTTCCCAGTCGGTCTTAACGTCTCCTCTCGGCTCGATAACCTTGCGAATTCTCTGAAAACCCCGGTCGCAGCAGGAATAGACACCCTCATGCTCGCACCACGCCGTAGCCGGCAGGATGACGTCGGCGAGCTGTCCGGTTTTGTTCATATAAATGTCCTGCATAACCACAAAGTCGCACTTCTCAAGGGCTTCCCGCACCTCGGCAAGGTCCGGGTCGGATTGCCCCGGGTCCTCGCCCATTATGTAATAGCCGTGAATCTGCTTCTTAGGGTCTTTTTCGTGCAGCACATAGTGCGGCACCACGGTCAGGGTAATGCCGAGCTGGTCGGACAGTTTGACGCCCCAGTCCTTTTCAAATTTTTCCCGTATCTCAGGAACTATGACGCTCTGGTAGCCCGGATAGACGTTGGGCAGTGCCCCCATATCGCAGGCGCCCTGCACATTGTTCTGTCCGCGCACCGGTCCTATGCCTGTTGCGGGACGGCCTAAATTGCCGGTCATAATGGCAAGATTCGCCAAGCCTTTGACCACGTCCACCGCCTGTCCGAACTGGCAGACGCCCATTCCGTACAGAATCATCGAACGGCCGCTCGCGGCATACATTCGCGCCGCCTTTCTGATATCCTCGGCGGGGATATTGGTCCGCGCGGCGACGCTTTCCGGCGTGTATTTTTTGACAACCTCTTTGAACGCATCAAAATCATTGGCGTGCTGTTCGATAAAGCCGTAGTCGCACAGCCCTTCCTCCAGAATGGTGTTGGCAAGGGCGTGAACCAAGAGAAGGTTCGTGCCGCCTTTGAGCTGCAAGTGCATGTCCGCAATGCGGGCGGTCTCAATGACCCTGGGGTCGACGCAGATTATCTTTGCGCCTTTCTGCTTGGCGCGCACAATGCGCCGGGCGACAATCGGGTGAGAGTCGGCGCCGTTATAGCCGAATACGAATAAAAGGGCAGCGTCTTCTATTTCAGGCACGCCCATCGTCATTGCGCCGGAGCCCAATGAATACTGTAGACCCGCTACAGAAGGTGCGTGTCATATGCGGGCGCAGTGGTCGACATTGTTTGTTCCGACCGCTGCCCGCATAAACTTCTGCATGATATAGTTGGCTTCGTTGCCGGAGCCGCGGGCACAGCCGGTGCCCATAATGGTGTTTGGTCCGTATTTTGCCTTAATCTCCATAAGGCGGCTTGCCGTATAGCTAATGGCTTCGTCCCATTCAACCTCTGCCAGCGGGCTGCCTTTGCCGCCCTTCCGAATCATCGGTTTGGTGAGCCGTTTGGTCAGAATCTGGGGGTCGTTGAGGTAATCCCAGCCGTACCAGCCCTTCAGGCACGCCGTGCCGTCGTTCGTTCTGCCCTTGACGGGGTGCACGTCGAGAATCTTGTTCGCGCTTTGGTCTACTGTAAACAACAGCTGGCACCCCGCTCCGCAGTACGCGCAGGTGGTCTGGATTTCTTTTGTTGCCATATCTTTTCCCCATAAGGCTTCAGCGCCTTTTAAGCGTATGATACCACAGGGACTGCGGGAGCGCAAGTCTTGCCTGTGCCGCGCGGGCAAGGTCAGAATTCCTTGAAGGAACGTTCGGTAAAACCTGTGCGCTGCAAACCCGCCGCGCAAGGGCTGGGCATAAAAAGCGGGGAAGCGTTTCCGCCTCCCCGCCAGCACTTGACGGCGCGCCGAACGCGGGTATTTCTCGCATATAGATTAGGTAGTGTGGACTGAATGGGGAAAAGAGGTAAAAATGGGAGGTATGAATGAAATACTCCGCAGCGAGCTACGGAGTATTTCATTGAAATCGTCTTCGGCGCCTTCAAACGCTGGCAAGGAATCGCCACGTGCTACGCAAAGCTCTCTGTTTCCTTCATCGTTGCTATTCATATCAGATGATTTTCCTTTACACCCACCTTCCAGTCCACGCTACCTAGGTGAGACTAACTCTTACGCATAATACAGAAAGTCTTTGCACTGTAGCACAGAGCGTCTCTGCATTATGGCACAGAGCCTCTCTGTTTTCGCCCATAGGCACGACTCTTACGCATAGGCGCTTGCCCCTCATGGCTCGCCGACAGGGTAGCAAGCCATAGGCTTGCAGCAGTTCCTTCAAGAAACTCGGACGTTGCCCGTGCGGGGAAACTCGGACCTTCGGTTCCCGCCAAACGCCGCGGTCAAAGCGGTATCGCACACAGCCAGCATACACCGCTACCTTGACTTTGCGCAGCGCGCAAAATATGCTGGGCGCATGATTTGCACGCTGCTCGGAAGCGGCACCAGCCACGGAATCCCCGTCGTCGCCTGCTCGTGCCCGCGCTGCCTGTCCGCCGACCCGCGCGACAGGCGGCTCCGCGCAAGCGCGTATATCCGGCACGCACAAGACGGCGTAGCGACGTCGCTCCTTATCGACGCGGGTCCCGATTTCCGCGAACAGGCGCTCCGCGCGGGTGTTGCGGCAATCGACGCGATTCTGCTGACTCACAGCCACGCAGACCATTTGCACGGGCTTGACGATATCCGGGTGTTTTCACACCGTGCTGCCGGCGTCTCTTCGGGAGGACTGCCGGTATACGCAAACCGGAATACCGTCCGCGACGTCCGCGAGCGTTTTTCGTACATATTCCGGGAAACGCAGCCCGGCGGCGGCAAGCCGAATATCAGGCTGCTTCCCGCCGAGCCGTTCACGCCCGAAAGCCCGCTGAAAATCGGCGGCATCGAAGCGGTGTATGTCCCCATACAGCACGGGGACCTGTGCGCCGCGGGGTGGGTGCTGACCGTGAGTAATGCCGACGGCGCGCGCCGCTCGCTCGCGTACCTGACCGACTG
>NZ_BBPW01000059.1:0-5278 GCF_001028545.1 Treponema endosymbiont of Eucomonympha sp.
GCTGTTCAGCCCCCTTTTGTGCGGCTAATGTCCTGAGTGCCGCCTTGTGCCCCGCATGCGTCCGCGTGTGCCTTGATATACGTCGAATCTATCATAAAGATATCCCCGGCAGGCTCGCCTATTGCGGCGTCCGCCAGCATTTTCCCTATTCCCTTATCCCGCCAGCGGCAAAACCGCTTGTGTATGCTGTTCCAGTTTCCGAATTCCGGCGGTATGTCCCTCCACGGAGCGCCCGTGCGCGTCTGCCACGCTACCGCGTTGATAAACAAACGGTTGTCTTTCGCCACTCCCCCGCGTTTCCCTGCCTGTCCGGGCAGCAGGTCTTTTATCTGTTCCCACGCCTCGTCGCTTATATCGTGCCGGTGAATACCTTCTTTTTCTTTCATGCCTCTATTTTACCTCTTTTCCCTTTTTTAGTCCACACTGCCTAGCCTAACGAGAGACACTGTTCTAGGTAGTGTGGACTTGAAGGTGGATGTAAAGGAAAACACCTGATATGAATAGCAACGATGAAGGAAACGGTAAGCTTTGCATAGCGCGTAGCGATTCCTCGCCAGCGTTTGAGGGTGCCGAAAACGATTTTAATGAAATATTCCATAGTTTGCTGTGGAGTATTTCATTCATATCTCCCTTTTTACCTCTCTCCTCCTCTTTAGTCAACACTACCTAGGTAGTGTTGACTGGAAGATAGAGGAATAAACACCTGACATGAATGGCGGCGATGAAGGAAGCGGTGAGCTTTGCGTAGCGTGTGGCAATTCCCCGCCAACGCTTGAGGGCGCGGAAGACATTTTCAATGACGTGCCGCGCCCGATACAGTTCATGACTGTACGCTCTCTGCTCTTTCCGGCTTTTAACCGGAGGGATGACGGCTGCTATATCCGCTTCCTTAAGCATATCGAGCAGTTCGTTCGTGTCATACGCTTTGTCCGCAAGGAACGCTTCCGCCTCCAAATCCTCCATAAGGAGAGGCGCTTGGCTACAGTCCGCGACAGTACCGCTTGTCACAATGCCGCCTGCCGGTATCCCGTACTCGTCGACTACCAAGTGCAATTTGCTGTTCAGCCCCCTTTTGTGCGGCTAATGTCCTGACTGCCGCCTTGTGCCCCGCATGCGTCCGCGTGTGCCTTGATATACGTCGAATCTATCATAAAGATATCCCCGGCAGGCTCGCCTATTGCGGCGTCCGCCAGCGTTCTCCATATTCCCTTATCCCGCCGGCGACAAAACCGCTTGTGTATGCTGTTCCAATTCCCGAATTCCGGCGGTATGTTCCTCCACGGAGCGCCCGTGCGCGTCTGCCACGCTACCGCGTTGATAAACAGGCGGTTATCTTTCGCCACTCCCCCGCGTTTCCCTGCCTGTCCGGGCAGCAGTTCTTTTATCCGTTCCCACGCCTCGTCGCTTATATCGTGCCGGTGAATGCCTTCATTTCTTTTCATGCCTCTATTTTACCTCTTTTCCCCTATCCAGTCCACACTGCCTAGAGATTTGACTACGTGCCTACACAACAGACCGTACTGCCTCCCTCTCGTCTATTATGATTTTTCCAGACGCAGGCAACGCCTCTTTCGCTCTGTAGAAGGCTTGCCTATCAATACGTTTGCGGCATTTCGCGCTCCATTCTGTAACGGCAACGGGTTGCCCTTTCGTTTTTCCCTCTAACCCTTGCAGGACGTTAAGCGTGAGCTTTTCATTCTTGCCGAGCCGTTCCAGTACTCCGGCGGGGACTAAAGAGCTTTGTCCGGTTACCGCCCACGAGCAGATTCCGCTTTCCCACGCAAGCGCGTAGCAGGCATCTTCAACATCCCGACCCGTAATCGATAGCGTAGCCTCGTTCGTTCCGCGCGTCCGTCTTATGGTGAGCGTGGTATCAGCGGTCGCGTTTATGCCGGTACTGCCTAATGCGCTTTCCATGTGGTCGCCGTCCCCGTTCGCGCCCTGCGGGTATGGTGAATAACCACCACCGCAATGCCCAGCGTATCGGCTATATCTTTCAATAGAGATATGCCTTTTACGGTTTGGCTGTAATCATTCATATCCTGAATGTCCAGCATTTTTTGCAGCGTGTCGATTATTACCACGCGGAAGTTGGGATGCGTCTGCAAAAACTCCTTAAGGTCTTCGGGTTTCTCCTTATCGTCTCAACCCGCGAGCCGTTAAAAGCCACTTCGCCGCCCTGCTTCAGTATCCGCTTCGGCGTGTCTTCCAGCGCACAGTATAATACGTCGGTCTTTCCCGCTTTCAGACTTCCTAGATAGGCTCCGCCTTGGTCAAGCGTGGCTACAAGCTGCAGCGCCGCCCAGCTTTTCCCGATTTTAGCCGCGCCGGCGAGTATCGTCAGCCCCTGATAGATAAGCCCTTCTACAAGAGGCGGCGTGTCGGGAAATTCAGTTTTCATTAGGCATGACAAAGACGTGCCTCATTCCGTGTTTTCCGGCTCGGGCGGCGGCAGAAACATCTTGAATACATCATTAAGCTCTTTCGCGTCCGGCGGTATCCCGTTTTCCCTGCATAGCGATAGCACCTTATCATTGGTCAATTCGCTGCGGTCGATTGTCGCGCAATAGTCGCGCAGTTCGATAGCCATCATGCCGCGCTTGCCTTTGTCGACCGGACGGTGCTTTCAAGCTGCGTGTGCTTGGAAAGGTCGGCGTCTCGCCGCATAGCGGCGAATATTTCTGCGCGCGAAAATCCGCTGTGAAGCGCATTCAGCGTTGCCCGCAATACGATAAAATGCAGCTCCTCCCCCGCGTGTTTGCGCTTGCTTTGCAAAAGGCACTGCTCAAGCGTTCCCTTTTTAGCGGGGGGGGGGTATAAAAACAAACACCAGCCAGCGCATTCGGACGCGCCGGCGATGCCTCTGCGCGAGCCTGTTTTGGCTTTGGCAGGATAAAATACGGTACGGGCGGCGCGCGAGAGTAGTTTCTGTGTAGGATATACGGCTTGCCGTCTTATAGCTGCCCGCTGCCGTGATGCTTTGGGTTTTGTATTCCACGCCCGCGCCGAACCTGCCCGATACTTCCGCGCCCGTATGCCGAAAGTACAGATGCCACCCGCCGCCCGGTGTTTCCGCGTAGCACGGAAAGCCCGGCACGCCGCCCGATTGCAGGACTGCTTCAAGATAAGAGGGCAGCGCCTGCCCGTTTTTCCGCAGGCGCGCAAGGCAGGCAATAAACGTTTTGAGACCGTCCGCGCCGTCCCTGTGGTTGCGGTCAACGTCTAATACAAGCCAGCCCCGCAGGTGCGCCTTGTACCGATCGCCGTGTTGCAGGGGCAGCGCAAGGGAATAGCTCGCGGGGTCGCCATCGGCGCTTTTTGCATAGAAGGGTTTCAGCGGAATGCCTGCCGACAGGGCAGCCTCCAGCGCGTCAATTCCCTGCCGCGTCCGGCGCGAAAGAATAAGTCGCATTGCCGCCCTTTCCGTGTCTGTCCGGGGCAAACCGCCCTCGTATTCCATGATTGCGGCGCGTTCCTCACAGGCTTCCCGTTCGTCTTCGGAGAGGTTGCAAACTCCGGCGTTTTGCGGTATATTGCCTATAGCAATTATTTCTTTCGCGCTTGCGCCCGTCCGGTCTCCAATCGGCGGGCATTTTTTTATCTCGGCGCTTATACGTTGCCCCCTTCCGCAGGCAGTACGTTTTTACGGGTCGGTTTCCGCTGGGTAACTAAACTATCGACCGTGCGTTTTGCCTCGCCCACAATCAAGCCAGCACGGGTCTTTTCGTCTTCAAAATTGATTTTAAGAGCGACCGTAGGCTGCGCCGCGGTACCTGCGAATGGCGCGCAACCTGCGCAAGAGCACTGACGCACCGGCAAGCCGTTCATGCAACAGCCGCAATAACGGCGGATTGCCGCGTACCGGTCTGCGCCTCTATGCGGCTTTGCCAGTCCGTATAAAGGGCAGCGGTCGTCCGTACATCTGCTGCCGTAACAATCGGCGCAGCGCACTTTGATTGCACCTTTGGCGGTCAACTTTTCGGGTAGGGGGTCATTTCGTGCCTCTCTGCACCGTGCGGATGCACTGCTCAGAGACGCGGCGTACCTCCCCCCGCGTGGAGTGTGAGGATAACGCCTATCTCCCCATAGTCCGAGGCGGCGTTGATAAGGCGGTTAAATGCTTCGATTGCAGCAGAGGCTGCCGTTTTGCGCTGTGCGGGGGTGCCTATAGCCTGCGCTACAAGCCCGTCAATGTACGCTTTTGCATAGTAAGGGTACGCGCCTATGCGGACGCACGGCAACCTGTCCAGCTTTGTCAGCCGAGAGATATTTACCTTGCTGCGCCCCAAAAGCTGGGATACTTGCTTGAGAGAATAGAATAGCGGCGGTAACGCCGTGTCTGTTTTTGGGGTTACAAAATCCATTTGTAACGCCTCCAAAAAAGACACACCTATCCCGTATGGGTGGTGTGTCTTTTTTGGAGGCGCTACTCTACTTTCGTTCGCGCCGGACAGATGCCATACACGACGGCACCTGTCCTGCCAACGGCGGTAGTTATCGGCTCCTCGCTTCTGCTAACCCCGCTGTCGGCTACATCTCTTATGTATGTTAAAAAACTGAAATGCTACTTACTCAAATTACTCACTGTTTTTACATACTCCGTTTTCCAGCGCGCGCAGGTCTTGCTCAAGTGTCTTTTTTATGTGCGCCTCCTGAAAAATCGGGTTGACGATTGCACCGCGCAGGGTTTGCACAATTTTCTGTTGGGCATGCGCAAGACCACACCACAAGCTTCCTTCCTGGTCTTTTTGTCGCCTCGTGCTTCCTAAATCCAAACGACGTAGTCCGGTGTGGTGGTGGCGACCGTCGTGGTCAACAAACTGACAGTGTCCGCTGTTTATAGCGCGGATAGCATACGAATATTCACCGCCCGCCGGTTGACCGGATTGTATGCTGCCCCACACAGACGCATGTCCGCAATATGTGCGGGCAAGCTCTGCGGGTCTCATGCCGAACGCCCGTGCGGCTTCGTTTTCTGGGTGCCCGTCGCTGTCGAATTTTGGCTTCAAATCGCGCCAATACACAATCGTCTTCATGCATAGTAGCATACACAAAAAACATCAGCATGTCAAGAGGGTTTTTTGTTGCGTACAATCACCGAGTGCTCACGGTACCCTTTTGCGCCCTTCGGCTATGATTGCCCGTTCCTCTGCGGCGTGGTTATTTCGCTGTTATGCTTTGCAAAAGCGCGGGGTTTTTGGCTACATAGTCTAACACGTCCGCCATAACGCCCGTGTAGCCCTTGCCTAAAGCCTTATACAGTTCCAAACATTCCGGC
>NZ_BBPW01000060.1:0-4662 GCF_001028545.1 Treponema endosymbiont of Eucomonympha sp.
GCTGCAAGAGATAATGGGCACAGAAGGCGTCGCTTCTAAGCACTATTTTTCCGCCGTGTTTGAGGAACATAACTGGAATGCGCGGCGTCCTCGCGTCAAACACGATATGGCAAACTGCCTTTTAGATATTGGGTATTCGCTGTTGTTTAACCTTGTGCACGGACTTATTGAATTGTATGGGTTTGACGCGTATGTCGGCGTGCTGCACCGGCAGTTCTATCACCGGAAATCGCTCGTGTGCGATTTGGTGGAACCGTTCCGTCCGATTATCGATTCAACGCTTCGTAAAGCGCTGAACCTTGGACAGTGCCATACAGCCGATTTTTCTGTAGCGCAGGGACAATATTTTATTGTCGGGAAAAAAGCAGCCCCATACATTCAATTGTTTATAAAAAATTTGTTAGAATACCGGGAAGAACTGTTTTTGTACATTCAGTCTTATTACCGTGCATTCATGCGGGAAAAGGCGGTAAGCGAATTCCCTTTTGTCAATTTTGAGAAATGACGCCATGCTTGTGATAAGCTATGATATTAGCGACGATAAAACACGGACGCAGTTTTCAAAATTTCTGTCAAAGTTCGGCTACCGCCTGCAATATTCGGTATTTGAAATCAGAAACAGCGAACGGGTGCTGAAAAATGTTATCACCGAGATTGAAAACACCTATGTTGCGCATTTTACAGAGACAGACAGTATCATTATATTCAATTTAAGCGAAACGTGCAAAAAACTTTGCTATGGGTACGCTAAACATGATGATGAAAACTTCATCTTGGTCGGATGAATGCAAACTTGGTGTCTCACTATGCCTGCGGTGCGTGATTTTGTCTGAATTCCCGTTTTTGTTATGCCAAATGCAAAATATCGCAATGAATAGCGCTTTATAGGTGAGATAATGCTTGTATACTGCCTGAATTTCAGGCAGTATAGATAAAAATTGCCATTAAAAATGGATGTTTGAGTGTCTGGACGTTACACAGGGAGTGTTCACGCAACACAAAGCAACGCCGAGTTTTCTCAAGAAACTCAAACATTACCCGTGCAGCGCGTCGGCAATGCTTCACGCAAAAAAACGTTGCGGATATCGGGTGCATATCACGATACTGCCGAAGGGCGGCGGCAGCGAGAGAACATGAACGTGTTCGCGGCACCGGTTCCTTCCATCTAGAGAGGAAGATGTGCGGGACTTCGCGCTGAAAACCGTCGAAGCTGCTGTCGGCTATGCGTGGCCGGGGAAATACCGCCGGTGGCTCTCTTGCAGTTGCGCTGCGTCAACGTGCGTATAAATTTGCGTGGTCGATAAATCCGAATGCCCCAGCAGCTCCTGCACGGAACGCAAATCGGCGCCGCCTTTGAGCAAATGCGTCGCGAACGAATGCCGGAGCGTATGCACCTTCGCGGATATCCCCGTTCTCGCCTCAATGTCTTGAAACCGCTTCCAAATGCTTTTGCGTGACAGCGGCCGCCCGCGGCGACTGACAAACACCTCCGGCACGGCGCGGCTACCCACAATTTCGGGGCGGAACCGTTCAAGCCATTCCGCCAGCCACCGCCTCGCGTCCTCGCCGAACGGCACCATGCGCTCCTTATTTCCCTTGCCGAGGACAATCAGCAGGTGTTCCGCAAGGTGTGTCTGCGTTATTAAAAGCCCCGTCGCTTCGCTGACGCGTAGTCCTGCGGAATAAATCAGCTCAAACAGCGCACGGTCGCGCACGCCAAGCGCCGTATCGGCGGCGATTCCGGAAAGCAGCGTGTTCACCTTGCACTCCGAAAGTGCTCGCGGCAGGTCCCGTGCCGAGCGCGGGCGGTCAAGGCGGAGTGCATAGTTTTCTCCCCAGATTTTCTGCCGTGCCAGATATGCCCCGAAGGTGCGTAGCGCAGAAATATCCTTTGCCACTGTCTTGTTCGACGCACCCTCCGTATGGCGCTTTGCCAAATAATAGGCGAGTTCCCGCATGCCTGCTTTTTCAAGCGAGAGCGCGTTTTTCGCGCACCACCTGCCGAAAAGCGACAGCGACAGCGCGTAGGTTTCGACCGTAAGCGCCGCCTTCCCTTCTGTCAGCGCCAGTTCCGCACAAAACGCAGACAGCGCATTGGCAAACAGCGATTTTGCCAATGCGCTGTCTGACGAGGAGTTCTTGTGCGTCATTTCTTACTCGTTCCCCAAATGAATTTTTGGATTTCTCAGCACGGCGGGTATTTTCAGGTCAGTGTTGTTTCCTGCCCCTCCTGACCGGCTAAACGGCAGTTCTGGAGGAGCTGCTGCACCGATTCGCGGAGCGGCATTTTTCGCGCGGAGTGCCGTTTCCGGTACGGGCGGTCGTCCGGAGCGGAGCAACGTTTTTGTAACGCCCAGATACTCCGCAGTGCCGACATATGAATCACTTCTTCTTTGAAGGCGGGCTGTCTGCCCTGCAGGCTCAAACACTGCTTCCTGATACGAAGCATCGCGGTTAAATCCCGTCGCAATCACGGTAACTCCGATGTCGTCTTGCATGGAAGCGTCTATCACCGCGCCGAAAATGATAAGCACGTTTTCGTCGGCGGACGCATTGATTATGTTCATCACCTCATCCACTTCGGTCAGTGCCAAAGATGTTCCGCCAGTAATGTTTACCAATAAGTTTTTCGCGCCGTCTATCCTCGAATCCTCCAACATCGGATTGTTAATGGCGGCCATTGCGGCGTCAACCGCACGGTTTTCGCCGCTTCCCACGCCCACGCCCATAATCGCGTCGCCTTTCCCTTCCATTGTCGTTCGGACGTCGTTAAAATCGACATTCATCAGACCGGGTCGTGTAATGATATCGGAAATACCCTGTACGCTTTGCCGAAGCACATCGTCTGCTACTGCAAATGCATCCTGAAGCGGCGCGCGTTTATCGATAATCTTCAGGAGGTGCTGATTGGGAATAATGATAAGTGTATCGACTTCGTTGTGCAGTTTTTGAATGCCTTCCTCGGCGAGCGCCATTTTTTTTCTGCCTTCAAAACTGAACGGTTTGGTAACAACGCCGACCGTAAGCGCGCCCACGTTTTTTGCGATGCGGGCAATAACCGGAGCGGCTCCGGTGCCTGTACCGCCGCCCATGCCGGCGGTAATGAATATCATATCCGCACCTTTCAGTGTGTCCGTCAGCATTTCTTCGTCTTCCAACGCTGCCTGCTCGCCGACTTCGGGTTTTCCGCCTGCACCGAGACCGCCCGTCAGCTTAGAGCCTATGCCGATTTTTTTCGCCGCCTGCGAGGCCGATAGCGCCTGCAAATCAGTGTTCACCGTGATAAATTCGATGTTCTGCACTTCGGCTTGAATCATGCGATTCACGGCATTTGACCCGCCGCCGCCGCAGCCAACAACTTTAATAACCGTATGGTCCTGTTTTTCTTCGCCAATGACAGAAAAATTCAACATAATAGTGTTCTCCCGACCCAATCAAACGAAAAGCACAAAAGGGTTAAAAAAACTCTCCGAGAAGTTTTTTCGCTTTCCCCGCAAGCGACATTTTCTTATTGCTCCGCTCATTATACTGATGCCCGCGCTTTGTTTCAAATTGTTTTCGTTCTTCCGTCATCCTCATCACCAGCCCTATAGCAGTCGCGTATTCCGGAGTTCTGAATTCGTCGGCAATACCTTCCAGCTTCTCCGGATACCCAATGCGTACCGAGCTTGTGTTGAACACCGTCTGCGTCAATTCGACCACGCCAGGCAACTGCGTCCCGCCGCCTGTCAGTACGATGTTTCCTGATAAACTGTCAGTTTTTGTAAGCCGAACGATTTCTCGCCGCGCTATAATCAAAATTTCTTCCATACGCGGTTGGATAATCCGGCACAATTCTGTTCGCGGAATCGCTTCCGGCGGACGCCCTCCTACGCCTGGAATAATGATTTCTTCGCGTTCCTCAAGCAGTTCTTCCCAGCAGCAACCCGATGACAGTTTAATCCGTTCGGCGGTCTCAAAGCTGATTCCTTTCATAATCGAGATATCGCTTGTCACATAGCTTCCGCCGATTGGCAGCGATATCGTGCAGACTGGCGCGCCGGCCGTTAATACCAGTATATCGGTGGTTCCGCCACCTAAATCAATTAAAATAGAGCCAAGGTCAAGTTCTTCTTCTGTCATCACTGCTCTGACCGCAGCGAGCGTTTTCAACATAACGGCTTCAAGTTCATAATTTGCGCGAATAAGGCAACGTTGGATATTTTGTAAAGGCGTAATTGCGGAAGTAATAATATGCGCTTCGACTTCCAGCCGCACGCAAATCATATCGAGAGGGGCTTTAATGTCTCGTTGCCCGTCAACCGCATAAGACTGGGGTATGACGTGCAGGATTTGCCGATCCATCGGGATGACGATAGCTTTTGCCGCGTCGATCACCCGCTCGATATCCTCTCGGTTTATTTCCCGGATTTTATTCTTTTTCGGCAAAACAGCGACCAGCCCCTTTGAATTAAAACCGTCTACCTGACTGCCACCGATTGCGGCAACGCAAGAATGCACCTCATAGGGAGACATCATTTCAGCGTTTTCAACCGACTCGGCAATAGAATGCCGTGCTGCTTCAATATTAACGATGACGCCCTTCTGCAAACCCATCGAAACACTCTTACCGATTCCTGAAATTTGCAACGCATTGCTTTCAGTGATTTCGCCAATAACTGT
>NZ_BBPW01000061.1:0-4856 GCF_001028545.1 Treponema endosymbiont of Eucomonympha sp.
TTATGCTTGAAAAAAGCTAGACAGGGCGGCGGTTTTCTGGTCTTATCAGGCTAAAAACAAAACTGCAAAGTTAGTCAGTTTTTCTTATAATCGGGTAGGCAATCAGCGCTATAAATCATAGCTGGCAACGCCAAAGTTTCTTGAGAAAGTTCCGCAAGCCTTCGGCTTGCTACTGAGAGTGTTTTGCAAACTCGCGGGGCGTATAGGCAAGCGCCTACTGTGCCTGCCGAGAGAACCTATCTGAACTTTCTACCAATAAGGCTATCGAGAAGGTTTACCGAAAATCTGAAAACACGAGACGGAAGCGAAGCTGTCGCTTAGTTTCTCGCCGGTGTCATGCCGTCTTTTGGCACATCGCTGGGGCGCGGTTGAAACATTTTCAGCTATCTGCTATATTTTGCGTATAAATGGAAACAATTTCTTTTGAAGACCTCGGACTTGACGAGGTAAGCCTCGCCGCTGTAGCGGCAAAAGGTTTTGAAACTCCCTCTCCCATACAGGCTTTGGCAATTCCGCGCCTGCTTGCCGGAGAAGCAAATCTGGTCGCCAAAGCGCGTACCGGAACCGGAAAAACGGCGGCATTCGCACTCCCGCTTGTTCAAACAATCCGCGAGGCAGCGGAGGAACCGCGTGCACTGGTGCTGACTCCGACGCGCGAACTTGCGCTCCAAGTCGGCAAGGAAATCGAAAGCCTTGCGAGCGGGAAATACCCCCGCGTAGCCGAAGTGTACGGCGGGCAGTCGATGCTTGAGCAGCTTCGCGCACTGAAGCGCGGGACGGAAATCGTGGTCGGTACGCCCGGACGCATTATGGACCACTTGAACCGCGGGTCGCTACACCTTGAACATATCGACTATTTTATCCTTGACGAAGCGGACGAAATGCTTGATATGGGATTCATTGAGGATATCGAGGCGATTTTTGCCAAAGCGAATCCGAAAAGCCGTATCTTGCTGTTTTCCGCGACGATGCCGCCGCCGATTCTCAAAATTGCCGCGAAGTTTATGGGCGATTATGAAATCGTCGAAGAAGAAATCGCCGCAGAAGAGCCATTTTTGACCGGACAGACCTATTGGACGGTACGAGAGGAAGAAAAAATCGAAGCGCTTGTTCGCCTTATCGACATTTCTTCTGACTTTTACGGACTGGTGTTTACGCAGACCAAAGTCGACGCCGACGCGGTGAGCCGGATGCTCGACGAGCGTGGTTACGAGACGGCGGCGCTTCACGGTGACATTGCTCAAAAACAGCGAGAAAAAATTCTAGACCGTTTCCGCAAGAAAAAGACGCGCATTCTGGTTGCTACCGATGTTGCTGCGCGAGGCATAGACATAGAGTGCTTGTCTCACGTCGTGAATTACGCATTTCCTTTCGACGGGCTGACGTATGTACACCGCATTGGGCGGACGGGAAGAGCTGGCGCGAAGGGCGAGGCAGTCACGTTTGTTCGTCCCAATGAAATGCGGAAGTTAGAGGTTTTGAAGCAGGCAATCAAAAGATCGGCGAAAGGTGTAATAAATGCTGGCACGATTCCTTCCATTAAAGAGGTGCTCGCAGCAAAACAAAAGCGCCTTGTTGAACGGATACTTGCTTCGTTTATTTCCGTCGCGGAAGCTGACAATGACGCAGCAGTTGGCGAAAAAAAAACGCTCCAGAATGTTTTCCCTTCGCGCAATCCTTTATTCAAAGAGATTGCCGTCGAATTGTGCAGCACTCACCAGTCGGAGGAGATTGTCGCGCAAGTGCTTGAAACCGCATTCGGTGCCGAGCTTAACCCTGCGCGTTATGGCGAAATCTCAAACTTCAACCCGTCTGTGACACGTGCTCGCGGTATGCGATTCAGCGGCATAAGGCAAAGCTACGGAGTGCGCAATTACCAACCGTCTGGCAGCGACTTTGCCAATGCAGACAGTCAGAGGCAAATGCGGCTTTACGTGGGATTGGGGCGGCGTGACGGGTTTGGTGCACGGGAACTCGCGAATTATTTCAGCAGTATCTTGAATATCCCCCCGCGTTTTGTTGACCGCATTGAAATCACCGAGAATTTTTCGCTTGCAAGTTTCCCATATGAAGCTGGTATTACTGCGCTTGAGAGAGCAAAACGCGACCGGACGATGCCTCATGTGCATATCGACTCGAGAAACATATCGGAGCGCGAACCTTATGGACGAAGAAAGTTTATGCGCAGTGCAGTCGCGGTATAATTATAGACAAATAAAACTTTGCCTGTTCCAAATCGGAGAGGGGATTTGTATCCCTTGACTGCCCATTTTTGTCTCGTTAAAGTATCCTCATGAGTAGAGTATATAATTTTTCTGCAGGGCCTTCCTGCTTACCCGAAGAAGTACTTGCCGAAGCGCAGGCGGAGTTATTGGAATACGGGAATACCGGGCAGTCAGTAATGGAGATGAGTCACCGTTCAAGCGAATACGAGGCGATAATCGGCGAGACAGAACGCTTTGTCCGTGCGCTGCTGGGGGTGACGGACGACTACCGCGTACTCTTTTTGCAGGGTGGCGCGAGCACCCAGTTTGCAATGGTGCCGCTCAACCTGACCGTCCGCGGCAAAGCTGCTTATATTGATACCGGCGTGTGGTCGTCCAAAGCGATTGCCGAAGCCAGCAGATATACGCAAGCGGATATTGTTGCGTCGTCCAAAGACGAAACCTATCGCTTTATCCCTGCCGTGCCGCCGCTTGCGGACGGCTACGACTACCTGCACATAACGCTGAACAATACGATTATGGGGACGGCATGGCACCGACTCCCCGAATGCGGGAATACCCCGCTCGTAACCGATGCATCGAGCTGCATTCTCTCTGAGCCGTTGGATGTTTCCCGTTTTGCGCTCATTTACGCAGGGGCACAGAAAAACCTTGCACCTGCGGGCGTAACGCTCGTCATTATTCGAGACGATATGCTTGCCCGCGAATCGCTCGGCATCGCGCCGACGATGCTCCGTTATAAGACTCATGCCGATTCAGGCTCGCTGTACAACACGCCCCCTTGCTACGCGATATATATTATGGGGAAGGTGCTCAAGTGGGTCGAGCGGCGTGGCGGAGTGGAAGGCATGAAGCGGCGCAATGGCGAAAAAGCTGCACTGTTCTACGCTTATCTTGACCGGAGCGATTTTTACCGCGGCACCGCTGAAAAAGAGAGTCGCTCATTGATGAATATTCCCTTTATAATGCGCGAAATGAATGCCGAAAAAGCGGACAGATTAAACAAGGCGTTCGTGAAAGAGGCGAAAGCTGTGGGACTGGTGAACCTTTCCGGTCACCGACTGGTCGGCGGGATGCGTGCCTCGCTGTACAACGCTATGAGTATCGACGGCGTGAAGACACTCGTTGCGTTTATGGACGGTTTTGCTAAACGGAACGGATAACAAGGAACGAATGTATAA
The DNA here is from genome assembly GCF_001028545.1 of Treponema endosymbiont of Eucomonympha sp. Lineage (NCBI taxonomy): Bacteria > Pseudomonadati > Spirochaetota > Spirochaetia > Treponematales > Treponemataceae > Treponema > Treponema endosymbiont of Eucomonympha sp. The sequence goes on from NZ_BBPW01000061.1 coordinate 3,407, forward strand.
AATACAGACCCTAAATAAAATTTCTGCCAACGGACTTTCCGAATTCCCGCTCGACTGTTACGAAGTTGCCGACGATTTGCCAAATCCTGTCGCTATGTTGGTGCGCTCTTTTAATATGCATCAAATGAACCTACCGCTTTCGCTCAGTGCCGTCGCTCGAGCGGGTGCAGGCACGAACAATGTCCCCGTACAAGCGCTTACGGAACGCGGTGTTGTGGTGTTCAACACACCCGGCGCTAACGCAAATGCGGTGAAGGAACTAGTGTTGCTCGCGATGCTGGCATCGAGCCGGAATATCCTTGCAGCATCGGCATGGGTAAAAACGCTTATGGGACAGGGCGACAAAATCCCCGAGCTAGCAGAAAAAGGCAAATCGCAGTTTATAGGTCCGGAGCTTGCGGGGAAAACACTGGGTGTTATCGGCCTTGGCGCGATTGGGGTGCTCGTCGCAAACAGCGCAGTCGGTTTAGGCATGCGCGTCATTGGCTATGACCCATTCATCTCGGTAGACGGGGCATGGCATTTGAACCGGGACGTTATTCGCGCGGAAAATTTGGAAAGCCTTGTTGCCAAATCGGATTACATTACCGTGCATGTGCCGCTCACGAACGATACGGTCGGCATGATAGACGCGGCGCAGATAAAGAACATGAAGGCAGGCGTTAGACTCATCAATCTGGCGCGGGAAGAACTTGCCATATCCGCCGACATTCTGTCGGCTCTCTCTTCAGGCAAGGTTGCTTCATATGTAAGCGATTTTGCGTCGGAAGATATGCTTGCGCACCCGAAGGTGCTGTGCCTGCCGCATTTGGGAGCGTCCACGCCGGAAGCTGAAGAGAACTGTGCGAGGATGGCGGCGAAGCAGGTGCGGGATTTTCTCGAAAAAGGGGCGGTAGCCAACTCGGTGAACTTTCCCGAATGCCGAATGGAAGCGGGGATTCCGGCGGGGGGAATGCGGCTATGCGTTGCGAACCGGAACGAGCCGAACATGATAGGACAGATGGCCACGGTTCTTGCCGACGAGAAGCTGAACGTGTCTGCAATGGTGAACCAGAACCGGAACGACCTCGCATATAATTTGATTGACGTGGAAGGGGAAGCGTCTCCCGTGACGCTTGACCGGATAGTCGGCATTGACGGTGTATTAAGCGTGCGGGTTATTTTCGCGCGCGGCTGACTGCGGCTATGCACGGAAAAAATTAAAAAAAATACAGGAAAAGAGTTGACAAAATGTGCGCCGCTTGCCAGCGCATAGGTAAGCGGATAAACGGCATAACTATACAAAAGGCAGGGCTTGCGCCCCGCCTTTTGCCTGTCCGCCCCCTGCCCTATCCGCGGGTCACGCCGCCGTTTGCCGCGCCTGCGCCGGCTCTTTCGCCTCAATGCCGGCTTCAAGCCGGAACAGATCAAACGGCACAAAGTGTGTAAAAACCGAAGGGCTGAGACGGCA
>NZ_BBPW01000062.1:0-4553 GCF_001028545.1 Treponema endosymbiont of Eucomonympha sp.
GAAGGACAAAAAGTCGAAGGGCGCCGGGCGGGTGTTCGCCTCGCTGTCCGCGCGGAGGCACATACGCCTTGCGCAGTTCGTCGCGGGCTTCGACATAGAGGGCATTGGCGAGACGCTCGTCGAAAAGCTCGTTGAGGCGGGGTTTGCGACGCTCGACTCCCTGCTTGAAGCCGACGCGGAGAGCATTGCCGCGGTGAACGGCTTCGGCGACATTACGGCGGCGGCGCTGGTCGAGGGGCTGCGGGAGAACCGGGAGGAAATGCGGCGTCTGGTCGACTCCGGCGCGCTCCGCCTCACCGAAACCGCCCGCGCGGGGAAGCTTGCGGGAAAGTCGTTCTGCTTCACCGGCGAGCTGCAGACGCTCAAGCGGGCGGACGCGGAGCGCAGAGTCAAGGAGGCGGGCGGCAGCACGAGAAGCGGCGTAACAAAAGGGCTTTCGTACCTCGTTACGAACGACGCGGCGAGCGGTTCCGGCAAAAACAAGAAGGCGGCGGAACTGGGCGTCACCCTTATAGACGAGCAGGCGTTTCTGGAACTGCTTGCGCAAGCCGAATCCGGCGTTCGGCAATAGCCGAACGTTCGAGTTCCTTGAAGGAACTCGACAATAGAGGTAAAGGCGTTGCTACCGAGTTTGCGAAGCAAACTCGCGGCATACAGGCATACTTGAACTCGCCGCATTTGTAACGCCGAACACGGCACGAAGGCACAAACGCCGCCCGCATTCACGGCACCCGTATTCGGGCGGATTCCCTGTCAAGACGGGCGGGCGCTTCCTGCGGGGAAAACCGCCTGTTCGGGCTGCCCGCCGTTTTGACTTTTACGGCAAAAAACGGTATGGTTGCCGCAACATGAAATATATCCCCGATTATCCAGAGACCGCCCCGCTGGAGCTTGCCATGCGGGACGAAGTCGCCCCGTGTACCGACCGTCTGAAGGACGGAGCCTGCGAATTCTCTTTTGCCAGCATGTTTTTACACCGCCATAAATACCGGTACCGCGTCTCCCGCCTGAACGCGGACAGTCTTATGCTTGCCGGAACCGAGCCGGAACACGCTATGTCGGGCAGATCGGGCGCGTCCTTTTTTTCGGTAGCCGGCGCGCCGCCACCCGTCGCGCTGACGGAAACGCTCGTCGAGCGCTACGGAATGTGGAAGACGGTGACGGTGTCGCTGCACGCCGCGGTGAGCGCGGCGCTTGCCGAAAAGGGCTACGTCATCGCCGAAAGCCGCGACGACTTCGACTATCTGTACGAGCGCAGCGATTTGGCGGAACTGCGCGGGAAAACCTTTCACAAAAAGAAGAATATGGTGAACGCGTTTCTGGCGTCCTTCACCCCAGACGTGCACCCGCTTACGAGCGCAAACGCGGGAGACGCGCAGCAAGTGCTCGAGGCGTGGACGCGCGCCCGCCAGGACGAAGCCGATTACGCCGAATGCACCGAAGCGCTTTCGCTTATGGACGAACTATGCCTCGACGGCACGCTCGTCTGCGTCGGCGGCGCGCCGGCAGCGTTTTCGCTCGGCGAGCCGGTGGCGGGCGGCGCCGTGTACTGCGTGCATTTTGAAAAAGGAGTCACTTCCTACAAGGGTATTTTCCAATACGTTAATCAGGCGGCGGCGCGGCGGCTGCCGGAATCCGTCCATATGATAAACCGCGAGCAGGACACCGGCGACGAAGGCTTACGGCAGTCAAAGATGACTTATCGACCTTGCGGATTCGTCGTGAAATATCTGGTGCTGCCGCCGGGTTCGGCGAAGCCGAATGCGTTGCCCGTACAGGGTACGGGCAACATCCGAGTTCTGTGAAGGAACTCGGCAGATAGGTAAACTCGCGGCGTACAGGCAAGGCAAGAGGCTGAAGCCAGAAACGCCGCCGCAAAACATCGAGGTTCCGCCGCTCATATGCGAAGTTCCGAGGAGCAAGGAGCGGGCAGGTTTTTTGCCGACCCACGTTCAAGGTGGGAGAGGTTAGGAGGCATAATAAATTAACACCCGATGATATGATTGTAGATAACCTATTGGAATGTATCTAAAAACGAGCGGAAAGACGATATGTGTCCCGTTTCTCCAAAACGTTTTTTGATTTGATTAAAATAATCTTCGCTCAACAATGCCTTAGGATTCGATTTGGTATACATTGCATTAGGATACCAATCATGTAGCATACATTTTAGATAAGAAAATGCAAATTGTGCTCGATTCATTTCCTTATATGAAGGCAACAGCTCTGGATCAGCTTTCCGGACATCGTGAATGTTTTTGTATTCAAGCAACACCTTGTCTTGCGTGTTTCTCCGACAAGCGATGCGATTGCCTAGTGCCCACGTTTCAATACAAAAATATTGCACAATGATTTTAAGTTCAGCAGATTCTAATTTATCTGCAACTAAATCTTTTACTTCATCATACTTTTCTTGATATGTATTATCTTCAGAGTCAATCGCGACAACCAAATAATTAAAGTTGTTAATATTATTCACATCTTGTATTGCATTTTCGATTATTTTTAGATAATTTGGATAACCGTACCCTGATACCAAATAATAAGCATCACCTCGATTATCATTTAAATTGCTTAATTGCACAAGCTTACTATTTGTGTACTGTATCCAATGAGGATATATTTTAGGTTCTCCCGAAGCCCCTTCAACAACTATGTAATATCTCATTGAATACCACCATTGTAGAGAGGATCGTTTATTAACTGTATAAAATGGTCTTGTCGAGACCTGGAATATTTTTCCTTTAAATCTATACCACTGGTAATATGAACATTCATTCCATCGCGGTGAAATATTTTCCAAGATTCAATTGGTATTCGATTAATGATATAGGGGTGGTGGCTCGTGATGATAAATTGACAGTCTTGGCTTGCGCTCGCAATTAAATCAGGGAAGAAATTGATCGCGCTTACGCCAAGAGAGTTTTCGTATTCATCTATAAGAAGAATACCTCCGTTTTGTAACAATATCGTATCTAGAATGAGCAAAAATAATTTCTGCATACCAGATGAAATATTATTACAAACAATCCATTTATCAATATTATATTCCTTTATGCAAAAAACATGAGTATTCAGCGCTCCCTGAAAATTAGGCATAACTTTCACAAGGTTTTGCACGGATGCGTCAATTATAAAAGGAAATGCAGAACGAATGAAATCAACAGTTTTTTTATAATTATTAGGTGATATTTGTTGCAAAATATACATTTTGTTATGAAAATCTATCGGTTCAACAGCTAAATTCTCTATTGTTTTTATATGTGGAGGTACAGGGTTATTTGGAGCATTGGAAACTACTGTTCCTAGCTGGAAATTTTTATTTAATTCGTCCCCATAAAATCGTCGTGCAATAATTTTTTTGATATCCGCATAGAGTGCCCCTATCTCGTCATCTTCAAGCAATGCAAAACAGGTTTTATCTGAACTCAATTTTGGCATTATCATATCATTCCACGTAATTGTTCCATTTTCTCTTCTAAATAATGCTATCTCATTTTTCGTAAGAGTTTCAGACACTATCATTTTTTCACGCGGCGTTTTTACACTTGGGGTAACATATAATTTATAATTATAGATAATTCTATTGCTTTCAAAATCGACATCCCATTTTCCATTAAATAATACTTTATCAGAAACTAATTGAGTAAAAAAATTAAAAAGGCTATTTAGAAATCTTGTCTTTCCCGTTCCGGAATCGCCTACCAAAAGATTCACTTGTGCAAAAGTAACAATATCAAAGCAAAATTTATCGTTTGTTTGATATTCCAAACTATATTTTATTAGTCGCATAATGCTATACCTCCAAGTTTTGATTCAATGCTTTCAATTCTTACCAATTTTCTTATTTTATCCTAAAATTTCTGTTTTCGTCAAGATACACCTTGTCTCCACTTACATTTTCAATCCGAGAATCTGGCGAAAAAACCGCTCTCACATATGCCGTCAGACAATCGTCCTATTTTCAGCACGTCGTTTTACCAACGTCGCGCATAGCGTCATTGCTGACTGTCAAAGCATGACGTTATTTTTATGTATTATTCGGAAATATGTCAACACGGCAGTGCGCTTTTCCCCGCGCCCGTTCTCCCGCCTTCATCTTTTCCTCCCCTTGCCCCGCCGCTTTGTTTCCGCAAACAGTTCCCCGCATTTTTGCTGGTACAGCTCAAACAGATACGCCACCCGCTCCGCATCGTCGGCAAAGACCCTGCCGTAGGCTTTCTCGACCGCTTTGTCCAGCTTTTGGTGCGCCTTCGTCAATTCCGGCGGCATGGTCAGCGGGTCGTACAGGTCGGCAAGGCTGCTTGCCGGGAACAAGGCGCGGGCGTCCAGTACCGCCTGAGCCGCCTGTTCGATAGCCGCCTTTTGCTTGCCGGCGGGAGCGGGCCACGGGAAATTGTTGTAGACAATGGAAGCGGAATAGCGGTAGGTAGTGTGGACTTGAAGGTGGATGTAAAGGAAAACACCTGATATGAATAGCAACGATGAAGGAAACGGTAAGCTTTGCATAGCGCGTAGCGATTCCTCGCCAGCGTTTGAGGGTGCCGAAAACG
>NZ_BBPW01000063.1:0-4644 GCF_001028545.1 Treponema endosymbiont of Eucomonympha sp.
CAAGGGCAGCGCGGAATTTGTTGCTAATGTCGCAACTTTTTGTGATTTTATCCATAATTTACTTTAGATATTCACCCGCGCCCCTGCGAATTCCCAGACCTAAACCCAGCACTGCCCGACTTGCCTACCGAGCGGGGCATTCGGCCTTACGCAGTATCCGTGCGGCGCAGGGGCAATGTTCGAGCTTCCTGAAAAAACTCGGCATACGGGCGGCGCGCAACGCGGAGGGCGTAAAACTGCCTAGATACATTCTATAACTACCTAAATATATTTTATATCTGTCCAGATATATTTTGTAACTGTCTAGATATACTTCATATCTGCCTAGATATACTTTGTAACTGCCTAGATATATTTTATAACTGTCTAGATATATTTTGGATTTGGGCAGTTGCGCTTTGCCACAAGGCAGTTGCGCTTTGTAACAAGGCAGTTATACGGCATAACTGCCCTGAAGCGCGGACGGCGCGGGAGTGGGGAAACTGCCGTGCATAGAAGCGACCGGCGCAAAAGGCTGCGAAACGAACAGCGGAGGAACGAAATGGCAGAGAATAGCGAAAAAGTGAACGCGGAAGCGGCAGCTTTTTGGGCGCAGGGAAACGAACACCTCAATAAGAAAGAATACGGCGCGGCGATAGAAGCATACACGAAGGCGATAGAACTACAGCCGAATTTTGCGGAAGCGTTTCATAATCGAGGCTTTGTGTATGAACAAAAAGGCGACTATGGCAAAGCGATAGCGGACTATGACGCAGCGATACGGCTAAAGCCGGATGACGCGGAGGCGTTTAATAATTGGGGAATTGCGTATGTTGATAAGGGCGACTGTGATAAAGCGATAGCGGATTGTGACGAAGCGATACGGTTACAGCCGGATATTGCGGGGGCGTTTATCGGGCGCGGGCTTGTGTATTATTTTACAGGCGATTATGCCAAAGCGATAGCGGACTATACTGAAGCGGTACGGCTGAAGCCGGATGACGCGGGGGCGTTTAATAATCGGGGACTTGCGTATTATTTTACAGACGATTATGGCAAAGCGATACGGCTACAGCCGGATTATGCGAAGGCGTTTAATAATCGAGGTAGTGCGTATCTTGCAAAGAAAGCTTACGACAAAGCGATAGCTGATTATGACAAAGCGATAATGCTGAAGCCGGATAGCGCGGAGGCGTTTTTGGGGCGCGGATTTGCGTATGAAAAGAAAGGCGAACAAGATAAAGCAAAAGCGGTGCGGCTAAAGCCGAATCTTGCGACGGAAAGCAGTTTGCAAACAACGCCAACGCCAGAAAAGGGAGAGCAAGATTTTGCAGGGAGTACTTTTGTGTATAATATTTCTGGTAACAGTAATTCGCAAACAATAATGGATTCGCCTTATGCGCAGATTAACATTACAGCGAACGAAGAAAACGCGGTATTGAAGTATTTAAATGAATTGGCAGACAACAATAAAAACGATATGGCGTTGCAAAAAATACTTCAAAAAACTCAAACAACGATAAAAGAGAAAAAAGCATCTGTAGAGTTTCTTCGCGGCATAGGAAGCGCTTTAACGAGTTTCAGTGTTTCCTTATCGTCAAACCTATTAACACCGATTGTGGCAAAATTATTAGGAATTTCGACGTAGAAAATACGGCACCTGTTTAAGCGCAAACACTATCCAGACAATGCTATCAAGCGTTCTAAAGTGCCGTTTAGATAAGCACATACAGTGTTTGCGTACGGCGGTTAAAAGCCGCTCTCCCAGCCCGCGCTAAGGAGCCTGCCCCGTGAACGGATTCGTAAAGCGCGTCTCGACTAAAATCTCCAAGCTGTCGGGCGAGCAGATTGAACAGGTCATAGACGCGATTTCGGAAGAAAACGAAATCCGCGACGCCATACTCGGCTCCCTTTCGACGGGGCTTATCGTCTGCGACGAGAACGGGCTGCTGTACCAGACAAACAAAGCCGCCGAACGCCTCGTGCCGTTTGCCAAAAGCCCCGGCGACCCGCGCGCCGGCGACGTGCCGGTGTGGGAGCTTATCGCGGATGCCGACATCGCGGCTTTCGTCAGGTCGCTGTGGGAAAAACAGCGGAACAACGTGTCGCGGGATTTCGCGCTTTCCGCTCCGGGCGGCGCGACGCGGCGCATAACGCTTTCCGCAATGGCGCTCGTCCGCGGCAAAAAGATGACCGGCACGATTCTGAAAATCGACGATGTTACCGAAAAGTTTAATCAGGAGCTGCTCCTGCGGCGAATGGAAAACCTTGCGGGGCTGACGAATGTCGCGGCGAACGTCGCGCACGAAATCAAAAACCCGCTCGGCAGCATAAGCATTCACATTCAGCTTATCCAAAAAGCGCTCGCCAAGGCGCGCGGCGCGGGCGGCTTGCTGCCCGGCGAGAAGTTCCTTGAGCGCTATCTGGGCATAGTGAACGAAGAAATCGAGCGGCTGAACAAAATCGTCGTGGACTTCCTGTATGCGGTGCGCCCGGTGCGCCCCGTTCTGGCGCTGACGAACCCCGACGAGGCGCTGAAAAAGGCGGCGGAGTTTTTGCGGCCGGAGCTGTCGGCAAAGCGCGTCGAGCTGAAGCTGTCGCTGGCGCCGGAATGCCCCGACCTGTTGCTGGACGAAAAACTGTTCCGTCAGGTGATTCTGAATCTGGCGAAGAACGCGGTCGCCGCGCTGCCGGACGGCGGAATCCTCGCGTTCAGTTCGCGGGTCAGGCACGACCGCTATATCCTGACCGTCGCGGACAACGGGCACGGAATGGAACCGGAGACGGCGGCGCGGATATTCGAGCCGTATTTCACGACGAAGGCGGACGGCACCGGACTCGGCATGACTATGGCGTACAAGATTATCCGCGAGTTTCTGGGAGACATAGACGTAAAATCGATAGCCGGCGAAGGGACGGCGGTCGTCATCTCGCTGCCGCTGCCGCAGAGCGAGCGGCGCCTGCTTGAGGGACCGGCGGCGACGTAATGGCTGCCGGTTTTTTGCGCCGTTCAGACGCTTTTATGCGCGTCCCGCAGGCGCATATTGCCACTGAATATCGGTTTTTGAGCCGCTCGCAAGGTTTTTTGCGCGATTCGCGGGACCTTGCGAGTAACTCGCGGGATCTTGCGGGTCGCCCGCAAGATCTTATGAGCGACTCGCAGGCTTGTATGAGCCGGCTCGCAGGACCTTGCGAGCAACTCGCGGGACCTTGCGCGTGACTCGCAGGATCTTATGAGTGACTCGCAGACTCTTGCGGGCGGCGCATAAAGTTGTATGAGCGGCTCGCGGGTGTACCCAAAACCGTTGTTTTTGCAAGCGAACAGAGCGCGGAATGCCGCTTGGCACGGCGCGGAAGTTTGCGGGGAACCCCGCCCTTTAGCGGATTTCTTCATAAGCCGAATTCGCCGCCCATGCATTGACGCTTTATCCTTTTTATAGTATGTTTTATGGCGAATCTGCCGCATAGCTCGGTTGATTCACTATTTCAAAATCCCTCGTCAAAGGGATAGGAGGCAGTACCACGACGAAACGTAAAAAAACGTTCGTTGCGGTCGCGGAAACAACGCTGCTCGCGGCTTCTGGGTTGGGCGCACAACTATTTGCGCAAAGCAGGGCGGATTGCGGCGGGGATAATTCCGTCTGCGCCGACGGCTGAAATTAAGGAATAGACCGGCGCACAAACGGCAAGGCAGAAACCCTGCCGTTTCTTTATAGGCGCAAGTTTCCGGTAAATGTTGCCTTGTCTCTCTGCTTTTGCTCCGCTGCCGCGAGCTTACCTATATGTCGAGTTTTTTCAGAAAACTCGGACGTTCGGCGTAGCCGAACGCGTAACGCCCGCCTTGTTATTCACCGGCAAGCGCGCTATACTGTCGGCATGGTTACCGGAAAAATCAGGCCGCGGGACCGCGACGCGGTCATTCAGTCGCTGCGGGCGGGCGTGGTGCCGCGGGCGGCGCAGCACCTGATACAGGTGGGCAGGAAGCTCGAAATCGAAGCGATGCTTCAGGATATCGAGCGGGTTGCCGACGGGGGCGGCGCGGTTCGCTTCGTCATAGGCGAATACGGGGCGGGCAAAACGTTTTTCCTGAACCTTTCCCGCGCAATCGCGCTGGAAAAAGGCGTCGTTACCGCGTCGGCGGATTTGACGCCCGACAAACGCCTGCACGCGACGGGCGGGTACGCGCGGGCGCTGTACCGGGAGCTTATGAGGAACCTTTCCACGCGCACGAAGCCGGACGGCGGCGCGGTGCAGGGAGTGGTCGAAAAGTTCCTCGCGGCAGCAAAGGCGGAGGCGCGGGAAACGGGCGCCGGCGTAGCCGCCGCGATTCAAAGCAGACTGCAGCCCCTGACGGAACTAGTGAACGGTTACGATTTTGCCGCCGTGCTCGGCGCGTATTGCGAAGGCGCCGAAAAAGGCAACGACGCGCTGCAGGCGGACGCGGTGCGCTGGCTCCGCGGGGAGTTCTCCACGAAGACGGACGCGCGCGCCGCGCTCGGAGTGCGCGCCATAGTCGACGACTCGAACTATTACGACCAGCTCAAGCTCTTTGCGCGCTTCGTGCGGCTCGCGGGATATGCGGGTTTTATCGTGTGCCTCGACGAAATGGTCAACATTTACAAGCTGCAAAACAAACAGGCGCGGAACTCGAATTACGAGCAAATA
>NZ_BBPW01000064.1:0-4534 GCF_001028545.1 Treponema endosymbiont of Eucomonympha sp.
CCCCCTTTTGTGCGGCTAATGTCCTGACTGCCGCCTTGTGCCCCGCATGCGTCCGCGTGTGCCTTGATATACGTCGAATCTATCATAAAGATATCCCCGGCAGGCTCGCCTATTGCGGCGTCCGCCAACGTTTTCCATATTCCCTTATCCCGCCAGCGGCAAAACCGCTTGTGTATGCTGTTCCAGTTTCCGAATTCCGGCGGTATATCCCTCCACGGAGCGCCTGTGCGCGTCTGCCACGCTACCGCGTTGATAAACAAACGGTTGTCTTTCGCCACTCCCCCGCGTTTCCCTGCCTGTCCGGGCAGCAGTTCTTTTATCCGTTCCCACGCTTCGTCGCTTATATCGTGCCGGTGAATGCCTTCATTTTCTTTCATGCTTCCCATTTTACCTCTTTCCCTTTATCCAGTCCACACTACCTAGAGGGCTGCTTCGGGGCAGGAGGCTTTTTTATGCTTTGAAAAAGCTAAACAGGGCGGCGGTTTTCGGGTTTTATCAGGCTAAAAACAAAACAGCAAAATTAGTCAATTTCTCTTATAATCTGGTAGGCAAGCAGCGCTATAAATCATAACGGTACGTCATTAAAATCGTCTTCGGCACCCTCAAGCGCCAGCGGGGAATCGCTGCGCGTTGCGCAAAGCTCGCCGCTTCCTTCATCGCCGCTATTCATATCAGGTGTTTTTCCTTTACATTCATCTTCCAGTCCACACCGCCTAGTTGACATTTCGCTCACAATTAATTATGTTTTGCAGAAAATTTTTAGATACGGGAGTTATCATGACGAGCAATAGCAAACCTGAATTAAAAAAAAGTCTCTTTTCTGGGGATATTGATTTTTGTCGTGTTAAAACACAGCACACAAACGATGATGATGATTCGTTAGAAGACGACGAAGAACTTGACGACGAGGACGATGATTTTGACGATTTCGAAGACGACGAGGAATTCGACGACGAGGACGATGATTTTGACGACGATGATAATTAACCCCGTCAGTGCGAACAGGATAGCAGAAAAACCGAAAGGTGATAACAAGTGAAAAACAAAACCGTCCCGCCCAAGTGAGAGGGACGGTTTTTGTGTCGGCACTGGAGACATGCTCGCATAATTATTGCCTCATGACGGACTGTTGCCTACAGCTTCTGCGGTTTCCCTTTTGCCAGTTTAGCTTCATCGGTAAGTGTATGCAACTAATCAGCCTATATTTCTCTGCTGCCGCTTAAAACGGCTTGTTTGGCAACCCGATAGTTTACCGTTATACCGCTCGACATACAGGCTTCAGCCCCTGCGTCATTTACCTCCGTGTAGCGCATAGGTTTTGCCCTTGTACCTTTCCCGACAGATAAGACCGCTTCTCTTTCTCCGGCGAGCAAATCTATTGCTTGCAGCACATTCGGTCGTTACCTGTACAGTACACAGACTTTGCCTTCATGCCTGCACTCTTTCTCAAGAAACCCGGTCGTCCGGCTTCGCCGAGCGTCTGAGCCGCGCAAACAGCGAGCGCAGGAACGGGTCTTTGGCGAGCAGCAACGCGCCGCCCGTAATCCCAGCGAACAGCGCGGCAGAGAGCGCGAGCGGTACGCCTTCGGCTACGACGCGGGGAAAGCTTGCGAACGGGGCGAACAGAAAGGGCTTGGCGAGCAGCAGCGCAACTCCCGCGGCGAACGAGCACAGCGCGACTTTCACCGCGTAGCCAGCAGCAGGCAACAGAGCGCGCGCCGTACCGCAGCCGCGCCTGACGAGGAAGAACGCGAGCGCAACGGTGTTCGCGGCGCTCGCAAGCGAAAGCGCAAGCGCGATTCCGCCGCCGGACAGCGGGCGCACGAGGGCGCAGGCGAGCGCGACGTTCACCACGACGCCGACGAGTCCGGCGATCGTGGGGGAGGCGGTATCGCCCCGCGCGTAGAATGCGGGCGAGAGGACGCGGTTCGCCGCGATAAAGAACAAGCCCGCAACGTGGAAGCGGAACGCCTCGTGCGTCAGGCGCACCGATTCGTCGGTGAAGCGGCGCGTCTTGTACAGCAGAACGATGAGCCGGTCGCCCGCGACGAGCGAAAAAACCGTGGCGGGGAGCGTAACGAGCGCGAGCAGCTTGACGGCGGAGACGAGCATAGCGTTGAACTCGCCCCAGCACCCGCGCTTCGCCAGCCCCGACAGGTCGGGCAGAATCACCGTGCCGACGGATACGGCGAATATGCCCAGTATGAGTTCCTGCAGGCGGAGCGAGTATTGCAGGCTCGACACGACGCCGACTCCCGCCTTTCCGGCGAGCGCGGTGGACACCACGTCGTTGAGCTGATATGCCGCCATCCCGACGACGGTCGGCCCAACGAGCTTCAGCACGCGGCGCAGCCCCGCGTTCCCAAACGCCGCCCGCAGTCCCGTGAGCGCCGGTTTCCAGCCGCTTCTGACGACGAAGGGAAGCTGAAACGCCGCCTGCGCCGCACCGCCCAGCAGCACGCCTACGGACATGGCGCGTGCGGGGTTCGCCATGAACGAGGAGAGCAGGTGCGTCGCGGCTATGACGGCGAGGTTGAATAGCACCGGCGTAAATCCCGACGGGGCAAAGATTCTGAGCGCGTTCAGCACGCCCTGAAAAAATGCCGCCACCGAGATGACGCACAGGTACGGGAACATGAGCCGCGTCAGCAGCACCGCCTCGGCGGCGGCGTCCGCGCCCCCCGCCGAAGACGCGCCGGCAAAAAAGAGCGGCACGATTGCGGGCGCGGCAAGGATTCCCACAACGGCGACGCAGGCGGACAGGAACGATACGGCGGTGCACGCCGCGGCGGCGAATTCGCGGGCGGCGCGGACGCCTTCCGGCGTGCCGGCGTCTTCGAGATACGCCTTGAACGTGGGGATAAACGCGACGGATATGCTGTTTTCGGCGAACAGGCGGCGGAACAGGTTGGGTAGCATGAACGCTATGCCGAACGCGTCCGCATAGCCGCTGGTGCCCAGAAACGCCGCCTTGGTCATTTCCCGCGCCAGACCCAGCACGCGCGAGGCGAGCGTCAGGAGCGACAGCCGCATTCCGGCGGCGGCAAGCGAAGCCTTTTTCATGCGCCTACTATAGCGGCAACGAAGCCGCCGGCAAAGGGCTTTCGGCGAGCCTTTATGCCGCGAGTTTGCGAAGCAAACTCGGTAGCAAGACGGAGACTTGCGGAAGTTCCTTGGAAGGAACTCGGCAGAAAGGCTTTTGCGGCACGCTCAGCAGATCGGCGGACGAGAGCCTCCCGCGCGGAGCGCGGGGAACCCGCGAAAACAGCCCGAAAATATTGACAGAACGCGGAACATATTTTATACTTTTATGCATAGTAACCATATTTGAAGGCAAAAGATGAATGCAGCGAAGAGGTTTTTGACCGCCGCCGTAACGGCGGGCGCGCTGGGAATTGGGACGGGCGCGTTTGCCGACTGCCGGCAGGAACTGTCGCCGGACGCGCAGAGCGGGTCGGCGGGCGCGGAGCGCAGACCAAAGTACGCCAAGTATGACTATGGGGACTACGACTTCTACTTCAGGAACGGCGCGCACGCGGGCGGGGACTGCGACGAGTACAATTCGGAGCCGGGCGGCAAGACGACGATTTACGAGTACTACCAGAGCGAGATTAACCAGTGGGAAAAACGGCTTAAGGCAGCAGGCGTAAATCCTGAAATGTACAGAACAAACAACGTCCTAAAACACTGCTATGCTCGTTTTGACACTGATTTATTAGCCGGTATCGGATATGAAAGTGGAGGGTGGAACGATTGTTACGACGATGGGGCAGACGTTCTATCGAAGAGCGGAAAACAATTTTACGTTCCAGATTTGCTTTATCTGCTTTATGCTCAGCCACGTGGGGGATTTCCGTACGCAGGTGTAATTGATTCTATTCTTTCGAGAATTTCCGAAGCCCAAAAAGAGCGGGACGCGCTGGCATTTTTATTCGTATTTCCGTAGACCACTACCGCCCACAAATCTTTTGATAAAGTTATAGGACGAATGGAGAAAGCGGGGATTTCTATTATAGAGAAAGGTATGATTCCTTCATGTTTTACATTATAGCAGACGGAAGCGACGTAGCTTGGTTTTCCTATAACCAGTAAGCGCGTTGCCCTTACGGGCAAGGAACGAGTTTCTTGAGGAAACAGGCGTTCCCCGTGAGGAACAAACACCTGACATGAATGGCGGCGATGAAGGAAGCGGTGAGCTTTGCATAGCACGTAGCAATTCCCCGCCAGCGCTTGAGGGCACGGAAGACGTTTTCAATGACGTGCCGCGCCCGATACAGTTCATGATTGTACGCTCTTTGCTCTTTCCGGCTTTTAACCGGAGGGATGACTGCTGCTATATCCGCTTCTTTAAGCATATCAAGCAGCTCGTTCGTGTCATACGCCTTGTCCGCAAGGAACGCTTCCGCTTCCAAATCCTCCATAAGGAGAGGCGCTTGGCTGCAGTCCGCGACAGTACCGCTTGTCACAATGCCGCTTGCCGGTATCCCGTACTCGTCAACCGCCAAATGTAATTTGCTGTTCAGCCCCCTTTTGT
>NZ_BBPW01000065.1:0-4493 GCF_001028545.1 Treponema endosymbiont of Eucomonympha sp.
GGACTGCAGCCAGGCGCCTTTCCTTATGGACGGTTTGGAAGCGGAAACGTTCCTCGCGGACAAGGCATATGACACGAACGAGCTGCTCGATATGCTTAAGGAAGCGGATATGGTAGCAGTCATCCCTCCGGTTAAAAGCCGGAAAAGCAGAGAGCGTACAGTCATGAGCTGTATCGGATGCGGCACGTCATTGAAAACGTCTTCCGTGCCCTCAAGCGCTGGCGCGGAATCGCTGTGCGCTGCGCAAAGCTCGCCGCTTCCTTCATCGCCGCCATTCATGTCAGGTGTTTATTCCTCTACCTTTAAGTCCACACTACCTAATGGTATTTAACGGAGCGCAACCGCTGACGGGACAAGGCTAACAAAATTTCCCTTTCATTTTTACTGGAGATTTGAGAAAAGAGGCATTAGGATACTTGTTAAAACAGGCGGCTATAAGCTAAACCACTGCGCCGCCAGAGGCTGACGGCAGGGTATGCGGGCAAAACCAAGCGCTCACCGAAAGGTATTCCTCAGACTTGAACAAGGACTAATCGAATTCTTGCTCAAGCCCGTTCAGATAATCAGCCGCTTATAAAAGATTTTTTCATACTTCGTGCATAAATCCTGAAACAAATCTCCATAAAGACAACACAAAGGCTTTTACCGTTTTTTTAAGAAGGTTTTTATGCATAATTCTCAAAAACTGATATGCGCTATTCGAGACGTCTTCGTAGCGGCGCTCATCATGTCGGCGTGTTCTGTTTCAGCTTCTGTGTTTTCCTGCCGGACAAACGGCGCGGGTTTTGCCGTGACAGTGCTGTCCGGGGATTTTTCCGCGCCGGAACTGCGCTCGTTTTCCGCGGAAAACGCCGGAAGCCTGCTTGTCGGGTTTTCCGAAGCGATTAGCGCTGTCGATTTGCACATAACGACCAGCGACAATAATCTGTATGCCGACGGAACGCGGATTAATGCAGTGGAAGACCCAAAACTCGTGGCGCTTTCGCTGTCAAAAAAAACCGTGCGCGGCGAAAAATATCTGCTGACTGGCGCGGTAAGCGACGCCGCGGGCAACTCGCTGTCGTTCAGCCTTGCGTTTTCCGGCTACAATGACGAAGTGCCGCGTCTGGCGCTGTCGGAAGTGCGGAGCGAATACAGCAAGCCCAAATGCGAATTCATCGAACTGTACGCCGTTACGGGCGGGAATCTCGCGGGCGTTACTCTGTATAGCGCGTATGACGGAATTGACTGTCTCTACGAATTCCCCGCTTGCGCAGTCGCGGCGGGGGAATACCTTGTCGTTCACTATCGAAAAATTGAAGACGGGGCGCTAGACGAAACAGGGGATAATCTAAAGCTTTCAACTTGCACCGATTCATCCGACGCGCGGGATTTCTGGGTGGACAACCGCGAGGCGCGAATCGGCAAAAGCGACGTGATTCTCTTACGCGAACGGGACGGCGGCGCGCTGCTGGACGCGCTTTGGTACGCGGAATCAGGCAAAACGACGATCAAAAACGTCGCGACCACCGCTGCCGTTGCCAAAGCTGCCGAAGAAGCGTTTAACGCGGGCTTGTGGCCCGGCGGCGTACAGCCGGAGAACGCGGTTTGTTCCGACGGCGCCACCTATACGCGGACAATCAGCCGACAGAATATTGCGCGTCTCGCCCAAGGCGGCGAAGGCGAACAGAACGGGAAGGCGGTCTGGCAGCTCACCGCCTCCAGCGGCGCGTCGCCGGGGAAGCCGAACTCGTCGGCGATAAAATAGCGCCTTTTTACTGTGTTTTCGCTGTTGAAACCGTGCCTGTCGCGGGATATACGGTTTGCGCTTCGTTCCCGCGGCTTCCATTCGGCTGCCCTCGTTCCTCTGTCTTGCCCCGCGCAAATGCCCAGACTTAAATCTGGCGCTGCCGAATATTCCCGCTTATCGGGTTTATCAAGGAAGCAGACCGAAGGAGCGGTGAAACGGGGAAGCGCCCCGAAGCCTTTGGGGGAAGTCCCAGAACCTTCAGGGGAGGCTCTGCAGCCTTCGGGGGAAGGCGGCGTTGCCGAGTTTCCTCAAGGAACTCTGTCGTTGCCCGAAAGAGCAACGACGAACGCCGCGTTCCCGCGATACGGCAAAACATATTCCGCGCCCTGCCGGCAAGTTATTTCGCGCAAAAGCGGCGTCAAACGACCCGCTTATACAATTTTATGCGCCGCCCGCAAGGTCCCGCGAGTTACTCGCAAGGTCCTGCGAGTCGCGCAAAAAATTTTGTGAGTGACGCATAAAATTTTGTGAGTGACGCATAAAATTTTGTGAGCGGCGCAAAAAACTTTGTGAGCGGCGCAAAAAATTTTGTGAGTGACGCATAAAATTTTGTGAGCGGCGCAAAAAACTTTGTGAGCGGCGCAAAAAATTTTGTGAGTGACGCATAAAATTTTGTGAGTGACGCATAAAATTTTGTGAGCGGCGCAAAAAACTTTGTGAGCGGCGCAAAAAACTTTGTGAGCGACGCAAAAAACTTTGTGAGTGACGCATAAAATTTTGTGAGCGGCGCAAAAAAACCTCTGAGCCGCGCCAAAAATCTCGCTAGCAAGCCTTCTATCTCTATATAATGCAAAAGTTTTTCCGCCGTATTCTGCCTGTACGCCGTCATAGGGAAAGCGGCAAAACCGCTTCCCCTATGAGACGAGAAAGGGAACGGGCAAAGCCCGCTCCCTTTCTCTCCATTTCGGCAGTCCCAGTCGGCGAAGCTGCGGCATAGAGGCTGGCGGTGTACCGCCAAGGGCGGATTGCACGTATATGATAGTTTGTGATATAATAGGGACTCTGCCGCGCATACGGTATGCACAGCATACGGTATGCTCTGTATACAATACGCATACTTGACGGGGCGGGAAGGGGGCTTGCGGTGAATACAGACAGCAGGGCAACGGCTCGGCTCATGACAAAGGCGGGCGCGCGGACGGCGGGGTTTGCTAAAACGCCGGACAGCGAGTATGCTTGCTATGAAATTGCGCACGGCGAACAGTGCCGGTGTTGCGGTATAAGCGCAAAATTTCGCGGGGCACACGGATTGCGCCGCGTGAACACGCCCTAACATAAACAAACAGTAGCTTAAGGAGGCTAAAATGAAGAGAGTGTTTCTGTTTCTGGTTTTTACGGCAATTGCCGTAACGGGGGGGGGTGCTCAAGAAAAAGCAAAAAACACAATCACTGGCGGTCTTGATCTTGGAATTTGGACAGGATTTTCGGTTGACTACGAACGGGTGCTTTTTGACGGATTTTTAGGAAAAGGTCAGTTTGCGCTTGGCGTAGAAGCAGGACAAGATACGCTTCTCATCTTTCCGGCAAACTTTTTTGACGTCCAAGCAAAATGGTATCCTTGGTCTGGTAAATTTTATGCAGATTTGGGGCTCGGATACGCACACTTATGGATTGTCCCTGCTACAATGATTACCGGCGGTGTCGGCTGGAAAATAGACGTCGGTAAACCAAATGGATTTGTTTTAGACTTTGGAGCAACCTTTGATTATTTTGCGAGCATAAGTGAATTTGATGAAAGTGAATTTGATGAATTGGTATCGGCTAATATCAGAGCAAAAGCTCAGATTGGGTATTCATGGTAAAAATTGAAGATGCTGCGCCGTCTGTGGCACGGCACAGCGTAGCAGGTTTTTACTTCGCATAACATACGCTATACGCTGCGCTCCCTCCCACGCCTTACTTCGGCACATTTTGGGGCGCTGCAAAAGCAGGGCGAAAGCCCTGTTTTTTTATAGGCATAGGGGCGCGTATACCGAGTCTGACCGAGAGGCGGAAGGAAGGTGCTTCACCTATATGCCGAGTTTTTTCAAAAAACTCGGACGTTCGGCTACCGCCGAACGCGTATGCGGACGGTTTTCCGCCAAGCTGCCTGCCGAGCGGGCTTTGCCGAAGGGCGCAAACCCCTATGCCGAGTTCTTTCAGAGAACTCGGACGATACCCGCACTCTGTGCGGGTATCGCATTTGCTTTTCCCCCCATTTAGCCGTACCTTTGTGCTATGAATTACGACCAATATACTATCAAGGCGCAGGACGCGCTCCGTGCGGCGGGGACGCTCGCGCAGCAGCGGAACCACAGCGAAGTGGGGCTCGACCATATCATATACGCGCTCCTGACGCAGAAGGACGGGGTCGCCCCGCCCCTTGCGGAGCGAATCGGGGCAAACGCGGACGCGCTGCTCGGCGACGTCGAGGCGGCGCTGAACGCGTACCCCAAAATCCACGGCAACGCGCAGGTGGCGTTTTCGGCGGAGGCGGCGAAGGCGCTCGCGAATGCCGAAAAGGAAGCCGCCGCGCTCAAGGACGAATACCTGTCGGCGGAGCACCTTTTGCTTGCCGCCTCGGAGTCCGACGGCAAAGCCGCCGCACCGCTTCGGTGAGCTGCCCGCCCTCGTCGTAGCCCACGTAGCCCGGAGGCGCGCCGATGAGGCGGCTCACCGCGAACTTTTCCATATATTCGCTCATATCGATTCGGGTGAGCGCCCG
>NZ_BBPW01000066.1:0-4523 GCF_001028545.1 Treponema endosymbiont of Eucomonympha sp.
GGGACAGAGACACTGTTCTAGGCGGGACAGAGACACTGTTCTAGGCGGGACAGAGACACTGTTCTAGCCTAACGAGAGGCGCTCGCGTGAGCGGGGAGGCGGAAACGCCTTCCCCGCCCTGCTCTTTGCGCTTCCCCGTCCTTCCGTATAATAGACAAGAACAGCTCTGTTTCCGCTTATTGGCTTTGCCTCTATGCCGTGCGGCTGCCGCCGAGCTGCCCGCACGCCCCGCCGATTCCCCGTCCGCGCTTTGTGCGGAGCGTTGCGTTGACGCCCGCGCGCGCAAGCTCGCGCAGCGCCTCGCGGCATTCCGCGTCGGTCGGCTCGGCAAACGGCAAGCCGGGGAGCGGGTTCCACGGAATCAGGTTGACGTGCGCCCCCGTGTCCCGCGCAAACGCGGCGAGCAGCCGCATTTGGAAGCGAGATGTGTTCCGCCCCGAGAGCAGCGCCGCCTCGAGCGTGCACCGCCTGCCCGTTTTGCGCGCATAATAGCGAACCGCCTCCTGCAAGTCGGGAAGCGGGTTGTCCCGCGCCACCGGCATGAGTTCCTCCCGAAGCGCGGGGTCAGCGGTGGTGAGCGACACGGCGAGGCGCACGGCGGGTCCCGCGTCCGCAAGCTCGTAAATGCCCGCGACGATTCCGGCGGTGGAAAGCGTCATTCTGCGGACGGATAGTCCGCGCCCCAGAGGGTGCGACAGCACCGCGGCGGCTTTGCGGACTGCGCCAAGGTTGAGCAGCGGCTCCCCCATTCCCATAAACACGACGCTGTCGAGCGTTCCGGCGCGGGATTCCAGCAGCAGGAACTGCTCCACGATTTCGGCGGCGCTCAGGTTGCGCGTAAAGCCGAGCAGCCCCGTCCGGCAGAACGCGCAGCCCAGCGCACACCCCGCCTGACAGGAGACGCACGCGGTCTTCCGCGCCGCGCCTTCCCCGCCCGACGAGTCGGCGAGCAGCACAGCCTCGATGCGGGCGCCGTCAGGAAACGCGACTTGCAGTTTGACCGTACCGTCGCGGTCGGTAAGCGTCTGGAGCGCCTGCCCGGAAACCACGCAGGCTGTTTCGGCGAGCGCGGCGCGGAGCGATTCCGGCAAATCCGTCATACCGTCAAAGGAACGCGCGCCGCGGGCGACCTGCCCAAAGATTTGCCGCGCGCGAAACGGCTGGTCGAGCGGCACAGCGGCGCCCAATTCTTCGGGCAGGAATCCCGCAATAGCTACCCGCCCGCTCACGCCGTGCGCCCTTCCGCCGAGCCGATCGCCTGCCCAGCGCCCGCATCCGGCTCGCTTGCCGAACCTGCCGCTTGCCTATGGCTTTGCTTATGCTCGTCTTTTGTGGGGAGTCCCGCGAGGGTTTCCTGTCTTCCCCGCAGTTTGTGCCTATCCGCAAGTCCGCCAGTTGCCGAGAGACTAGCGGACTTGCAAGCGATTCCTGGCGCGTTACCCAGACTGGGAAATGCCGCCGGAAAGTCCTTGCTGTCTCTGCTCATATCGTCCGCCGCGTCAAACAGCCTTTTTCGGTTTCGGCAGCGGCACATTCCGTTCCAGTTCCTTTACCACCGCGGACAAAAGCTCGCGGTCGTCGGGGTCGATAATGTAGTGTTCTTTTGCGTTTTTGTACGGGAACCCTCTCTCCGCGTTTCCCAGATACGGCTTTACACAGTCGAGCGTCTTTATATATGCGGTGTTGTCGCAGATGAGGACGACGGGCTTCCCGTTCGCGTAGAGCATATATTCGCCGAACATCTTCCGATAAGTAATGCTGGCGTCCGCCGCAATCTGCCCGGCGACATACTCGACGAATTCCCGGTCGCTTGCCATAGCTTCAGCCCCCGAACGAGCCGATTTCCAAGAGGTTGCCTTCAGGGTCTGCCACGTAACTGGTGCGCTGTCCCCACGGCATGGTCGCCGGAGGGAATACCGCCGCCGCGCCTAAGGATACGAGACGTTCATACTCCGCGTCGACCGCGCCGTATGACGGAAGCGCAAACGCTATTTCCATAGTGCCGTTGCGCCCCTTCGGATACCCGTATGTCTGCGCCGTCATGTTCTCAAAGTCCCTTCGCCCATACATGATAAGGCGGCAGCCGCCTGCCTCAAAAGCGGCGTCGGCGTCTCCGTTCCAGTTCGTTTTCAGCCCGACGACGTCGCGGTAAAATGCCACCATGCGTTCCATATTGTTCACGAACAGACCAACCGCGTCGATTTTCATTTTATACCGCCTCCATGCTTCAGTTTCGGCATTATTCCGTTTCTCTTGCACGTCGCGCCCGGTATCCCTGCGTTCGGCGCGCGGCTACCGCGCCGGTTCGCCGCCGATTTCGGCGAGCAGTCCGGGGAAGGGCGCGAGGCTCCGGCGGAGGATTCCCTGCATGTGCGCGATAAGTATGCCGTAGTTGGTCATAGGGACGCCCGCGGCGGCGGCGTTGCGGCAGCGGTGCTTCATCTCGCGCTCGTTGAGCATGCAGCCGCCGCAGTGCACGGCGAGGCGGTAGGGCGAAAGGTCGTCGGGGAAGTCGCCGCCGGAGGTAAAGTCGAACAGAAGCCGCGCGCCGGCATAGTTTTTAATCCAGCGGGGCAGCTTCACCGTGCCGATATCGTCGCACTGGCGGTGGTGGGTGCAGCCTTCGGCGATGAGGACGCGGTCGCCGTCCGCGAGGCGGTCGAGCGCCGCCGCGCCGCGCACGGACTGGGACAGCGAGCCTTTGTAGCGGGCAAAGAGAATCGAGAACGAGGTGAGCGGCACGTCTTTCGGGGTGTCCGCCGCCGCTTTGGCGAATACCTGGCTGTCCGTAACGACGAGCGCGGGCTTTTTGCCCAGATGCTCCAGCGTCTCCCGCAGCTCGTGTTCCTTGACCGCCACGGCGACGGCGTCCGCTTCCAGAATGTCGCGGATTGTCTGCTGCTGAGGCAGGATGAGCCGTCCTTTGGGGGCGGCTTTGTCTACGGGCACCACCAGCACGACGAAGTCGCCGGGGTGAATCAGGTCGCCGACTATGCGGAGCTTCGGCTCGTCGGTGCGGGCAAGCGCGGCGATTCGCTCCTTGAGCGCGGCAATGTTGTAGCCGGTCACGGCGGACACCGCGAGGGCGCGTTCGCCGTCCGGCGCGCCGCCTTCCGCCAGCAGGTCGCTTTTGTTGTACGCCACGACATAGCCGACGGCGCGCTCGTCGAACAGGCGGATAAGTTCCGCCTCCGCCTCGCCCACGCCGTCGACGGCGTCCACCACGAGCACCGCCGCGTCGGTCTTGTTCAGCACCTGCCGCGCCTTTTTCACGCGCAGCTCGCCGAGCCCGCCCTCGTCGTCGATTCCGGGCGTGTCTATGATCATGACGGGACCGAGCGGCAACAGTTCCATAGCCTTATACACGGGGTCGGTGGTGGTGCCCTTCACCTCGGAGACGATAGAGAGGTTTTGCCCGGTAACGGCGTTGACGAGGCTCGATTTGCCGGCGTTGCGCCTGCCGAAGAAGCCGATATGGATTCGATCGGCGGACGGCGTGTCGTTCATGCTCATGCGGCGAGTATAGCACGGGGGAGCGCGCGCGGGAAGGCGAAACACGGGCAGGTATGGAGTCCCTACGTGGGCAGGTATGGAGTCCCTACGTGGGCAGGTTCGGACTCCCTACGTGCGCAGGTTCGGACTCCCTACGTGCCCGTGTCACAGACCCCGACGCGGGCGGGAAGCAAACCGTTTGGCAGGCGCGCAAAAATATGCTATACAGGGGCGGGTTCGCTTCCATTCGGAGCGCCCGCGACGGAGGCATACGGTGAACATAAAACGCGCCGCATTAGGACTTGTTTTGCCGTATTGCGCAATCGCGCTTTTTTCGTGCGCAACTGCGCGGGGCGCTGCCGCTGCCGCTGAAAAAGCCGCGCCGAATACCGCAAGCGCGTTTTTTGCTGAGGCATTGTCTTTCGTCGTGCAGGGTGACTTCGACACCGCGATAGCGTGCTATACGGACGCGCTGAAGCTCGACCCGGATTTTGCGTTAGCTTACTTTAGTCGCGGTAACGCCTACTATAACTTCAAAGGCGACTACGACCGCGCGATTGCGGATTATACCCAGTTAATCAGGCTTGACCCGAATGTCGCGTTTGCCTACTCTTTCCGCGGCAACGCCTATTACCGCACGGGCGACTACGACCGGGCGGTCGCGGATTATACGCAGGCGATTAAGCTCGACCCGAATGACGCGTCAGCCTACAAGTGGCGCGGCGATGCCTATCGCAGCAAGGAAGACTATGACCGGGCGTTTGCGGATTATACGCAGGCGATTAGGCTCGACCCGAACGACGCGTCAGCCTACAGCAGTCGCGGCTTTGCTTATAGCAACAAGGGCGACTACGACCGGGCTATCGCGGATTATACCCGTGCAATCAGACTTGACCCGAACAAGGCGCTAGGTAGCGTGGACTGGAAGGTAGAGAAACAAACACCTGACATGAATGGCGGCGATGAAGGAAGCGGTGAGCTTTGCATAGCGCGTAGCAATTCCCCGCCAGCGCTTGAGGGCACGGAAGACG
>NZ_BBPW01000067.1:0-4757 GCF_001028545.1 Treponema endosymbiont of Eucomonympha sp.
GAGTCGCTCAAATGCTTTTTTGACCGGTTTCGCCGCTGTGAAAACATGATGAACTCAAACGGCGCGCTTTCCGGCAAGCAAGTCTTGCTTATCGCCTCTCCGGGCGGCAGCGGTAACGGTATGCTCACCTGCCTTGAGCAAATGGATCGCTTCTGCCGGCATACAAACGCCGTTATCTTTGACTATATCGGCGTAAACCGCTGGAATAGCGATTACAAGAAGCCTGCGATTTATGCGGCGGCAAAGGCAATGGCTGGCGGCAGAAAAAATGGTGAAACCGTTTAGCGTCTGTTTATAAATTATTGTACGCCTGACAACCTCCGTGTCGGCGGGCGGTTGCAGGGGAAACTTCGCTTAACCGAACGCATTGCAAAAAAGGGTTACATGGCTCCGCCCTACATTTTGCACCGCGCACAGTTCTGTTTTCAGTGCGGCGAAAAATATCGCTTGCGCTCGTTTCTGTGCAGGAGGCACAAAAACCTATGAATTCTGTGGTGCGTGTGCGTTATAAGAAATGATATACAGAACGAAATTTTGCGCCGAGTATACGGCGGGCGCTTACCGTTCCCGAAAGATTATGCGCCCGCGGTTCAGGTCGTAGGGGGAGAGGGCGACTTTTACCTTGTCGCCGGGGACAATCCTGATATAGTGCTTGCGCATTTTTCCCGACATATGCGCGAGGATGACGTGCTTGTTCAGCAGTTCAACCCGAAACATGGTGTTGGGAAGCGCTTCTTTCACCAATCCTTCAACTTCTATAGCCTCTTCTTTAGCCACGAATCCTCCGAAACACGCCGAAAAGAACGAATGCCAGCTTGTTTTTGTTGTCTTTTTCGCCGTTCATTCGTATAATTCTATGCATAAATTATGCTTTGTCAACCGCAGGAGCTGGAAATGACCAAAGAATTTGTCGCGGAAATCGAGAGGGTTTTGACCGAACAGCGCGCCGAGCTGCTCGGCAATCTGACGAATACGAATGCGGCATTCCGCGCGCTCACCGAGGAAGGGGGTGAAATCGGGGACGTTATCGACGAAGCCGCCGACACGGTCGACCGCAAAATGCTCGAAGCGCTCGGGACGAAAGATTTTAACCGGCTACAGTTCATCGATTCGGCGCTTTCCCGCGTCCACCAAGGAAAATACGGGCTGTGCGTGGCGTGCGGCAAGCCGATTCCCGAAGCGCGGCTCAGGGCGATTCCGCACGCCGTGCTGTGCGTCGACTGCAAGGTCGCCGACGAGCGCCGCAACCGCTAGCCCGCGGGCCGGTTTGCATGGGGCTGTATCGGATACCGGACGGCATGACAGTCCGCGTCGCCGTTTCGGGGAGAAGCGGCTGCGGAAACACCACGGCGAGCGCCCTTTTGGCGCGAGCGCTCGGCGTAACGTTCGTCAATTACACGTTCCGCTCGCTCGCCGGGGAGACGGGCTTGTCTCTTGCCGAGATACTGGAACGGGCGCGGACGGACGACAGCTTCGACAGAACCGTTGACGCTAAGCAGGTCGAGCTTGCAGAGCGCGGTTCCTGCGTGCTCGGCTCGCGGCTCGCAATCTGGGTGCTGAAATGCGCCGACCTGAAAGTCTACCTAGACGCCGACGCGGAGACGCGCGCCGCCCGCATTCTCCGCCGTGAGGGCGGCGTCATTGCTGACATACGCGCGTTTACACTGAAGCGCGACGCCGAAGACAGCGCGCGCTACAAAAAACTGTACGGAATCGACACCGGCGACTATGCGTTTGCCGATATGGTCGTCGACGCGGCAGCCGCGGAACCCGAGCAAATCATCCTGAGCATCCTTGAAGAACTGGCGCGGAGGAACCTTGCCGCGCCTGCTTGAAGCCGCTGAGCGGGACGAATTCCGCGCTGCAATCCACGAAAACTACCGGCGCCGTGGGCGCTCGTTCCCGTGGCGCGAAACCGAAGACCCCTACGCCGTTTTAGTCTCGGAAATCATGCTGCAGCAGACGCAGACGGAGCGCGTCGTGCCGAAATACGCCGCGTGGCTCGCCCGCTTCCCGACGGCGGAGGCGCTCGCGGCAAGCCCGCTGCCCGACGCGTTCGCGCTGTGGAACGGTCTCGGTTACAACCGGCGCGCGCGGTTTTTGTGGGAAGCGTGCAAAACCGTCGCGTCGGACTACGGCGGCGTCTTTCCCCGCGACGCGGACGCGTTGGACGCGCTGCCGGGAATCGGCGCGTACACGGCGCGGGCGGTGAGCACGTTCGCGTTCGGCAAGCCGGAGGTGTTCATAGAGACGAATATCCGCTCGGTGTTTTTGTTCCATTTTTTCAGCGGACAGCCGCCCGGTTCCGTGCACGACCGCGAAATCCTGCCGCTCGTCGAGCAGACGCTGGAGCGCGGCGAGCCCCGCGTGTGGTATTACGCGCTTATGGATTACGGCGCGCAGCTCAAGAAGGCGGTGCGGAACCCGAACCGCGCGAGCGCGCATTACGCGAAGCAGAGCCGTTTTGCCGGCTCGCTCCGGCAGGCGCGGGGCGCGATTCTGCGCGCGCTTTCGGCAAACGCGGAGGGCGGCGCCTATCAGCCGCTTTCGCTGCGCGCGATAAGCGAGCGCGAATCGGTCGGCTATGAGCGGATAAAACAGGCGGCGGCGGCGCTTGCCGCGGAGCGAATCATCGAGCAAGACGGGGACGCCTGCGCTATCGCCGCGGGATAAGCGTTACCTGTGCGTTGCACGGGTAACGTGCGAGTTTCTTGAGGAAACTCGCACATAGGGTGGGTGAACGGTATATAGGTTTTCGCCTTCGGCGAATCGCTCGATAGCCTTGTGGGTGGAAGTTCTCGGCAAGCCTTCTTGATAAACTCGGCAGGCACTTATCCGTACTATGGCATATAGGTTTTCGCCTGTCGGTCGGATTGCTCGGCAAGCCCGCTCGGTAGTCCCACTGGTGGAAACTTCAACGAAGCCTTCTCGGTAGGCGCTTATCCGCCCTATAGCTCTCTATGTTTACCTCTATGCAGAGTTCCTTCAGGGAACTCGGTCGTTCGGCTACCGCCGAACGCCTTATCCGTATTACGGCTTTTGCCCGCCGTCGTTTGAAGCCGCCGCCTCTTGCAGCGGGCAGGGCATAAAAAGAGCGGGGCTTTCTGTCCTGCTTTTTTGCGCTTTGTCATACGTCTACGTCCACAAAAGCACTCCGCCTCAACTGGGGTTTCTCCTGTCGAGGAGCAAAGCGACGAAGCGTAATTCGTATGTTAGACGAAATACCAACCTGTTTTTCTGTTGTACAGAATATTATACAAGCGTATGTAATCCATGAATGGCTTTGCCGTCAGTATCAAAACAATTTTGTATCACTGAAAAATATTTGCTGTCTTTATATTCAAAGTGTCTAAAAATTGAATATGCAATTAAATCCGCCATTTGAATAGAGCGGGACATTTTTGAATCAAGAAAAAGGGGAACTTCAGCAAAATTATTTAAACGTTTTCCCCATTGATGCCCTGTTGCTGTAAAAACATGGGATAGTCGCTGAATTGTTAATTCAGAAGTAGACTTGTCAAAAATTGCTATTCCCCGCTGCGGATTTTTCTTATTCTGTTTATTGTACACACGCCCTAAAAACATATCGAAACGGCTCGCAACCTGAGTGAACAAATCACCGGAAATATCCGTATTTGACGTTGCCGATTTCGCAATTACCGACGCAAATAATCTAATATTTCTATCTGATGCAATAAGACGCAATACTTCCATAATGATATTTTCACGAATATTTTGAGAAATTCCGCGCCATTCTTTGTGACCGGAGCGCATAGGCGACCCGTGTAATTCTACGTCGGGGTGTAACGGTAAATACTTAGCAATAATGCCGTTTAAAGCCTGCTCTATCCAATATGGTTTTGTTTCATAAACGGTAAAGCCCGCCAGCACACAATGATTGCATTTGCTGTCTGTAACAGAGCCGGAATCGTCCATATACAGCAAATACATTTATACCCTATACAAAAAAAGAGAGTTGGGTGAGACAATCGCTCAACGTACCACAAGGGCGGTACTCCCAACTCTTAATGTAAGAGATATACGATTTTTAGATATGTGTCAAGCGGTTTCAATAAATTTTTATGCCTCCTAATCATGCCCCTCCCCGCCGTTTGCCCCCGCCTCGCCGCTTTAAGGCATATAACATAAAACAGGCGGGCTCAAAGCCGTTACGCCTTGAGCCCGCCTGTTTGAAGGGGTCTTTTTAAAGCTTGCTTGGCAGTTCAGAAATATAGAATCCGTTTTCCTCTTCAATATTAAATTGAAAAGTTACTTCTGAACTTTCAGAAGGCAACGTGAAACCAATTGCATATGTTCCATAATTGCCGGTTAGTTCACCCAGCCAATCTGCTATCAAATCAGTCCCCCCGTCTTTTGCTAGACAGAATTTACTTACAGTTCCTTCTGCACCCTCTTTGCTTTTTACCGTTACATTTTCTGGTTTCAAGAATGAAGCAGGAAATGTAGGATTTGCTGCAAAGTAATAGATATAACCGCCGCTATTAGGCCTGTCTGTATAGCTCTCGGTGGCGGGACCGAAAGGATAAGCTCTCTTAATCTCTACTGCCGGTATAAAAGAAGGCGTGGTAATGGTAACACTAGGTAGTGTGGACTTGAAGGTGGATGTAAAGGAAAACACCTGATATGAATAGCAACGATGAAGGAAACGGTAAGCTTTGCATAGCGCGTAGCGATTCCTCGCCAGCGTTTGAGGGTGCCGAAAACGATTTTAATGAAATATTCCATAGTTTGCTGTG
>NZ_BBPW01000068.1:0-4382 GCF_001028545.1 Treponema endosymbiont of Eucomonympha sp.
TTTATCAACGCGGTAGCGTGGCAGACGCGCACGGGCGCTCCGTGGAGGGATATACCGCCGGAATTCGGGAATTGGAACAGCATACACAAGCGGTTTTGTCGCTGGCGGGATAAGGGAATATGGAGAATGCTGGCGGACGCCGCGATTATGATACACGCAAATTCGGGCGCGGCATTCGCTGTTTTTAACAAACATTTGCTCAAAGCGTATCTTGCGTATAGGAACATCTTTTTTTACAAATAGGTTTTTCTGTATTTACGAAGCGACGGCACGCCGAACGCTTGCGGCGGACGCGTATTCTGCTCTATAATTCGCCGCGATTACAGCAGAGGCGGGCAGGCAGTGGAGAGCGGGTTCACCCATTTCGATTCCGGCGGCAACGCGGTCATGGTCGACGTGTCCGCGAAGCCCGTTGCCGCGCGCGAGGCGGTCGCAAGGGGGACAATCACGCTGAACGCCGCTGCGCTCCGCGCCATACGGGGCGGCACTGCCCCAAAAGGCGACGTGCTGGGCGCGGCGCGGCTCGCCGGAATCATGGCGGCAAAGCAGACGGCGTCGCTCATTCCCCTCTGCCACCCCCTGAACTTCGACGCCTGCACGGTCGACTTCAGCGTCAGGGAAGAAGCCGCGCAAATCGAGGCGTCGTGCACGGTGAAGCTCTTCGGCAAAACCGGCGCGGAAATGGAAGCCCTGATCGGCGTATCCGTCGCGCTTCTGACCATATACGATATGTGCAAGGCAATAGACCGGGCAATGGTCATAGGCGATATCCGGCTGTGGGAAAAGTCCGGCGGCAGGAGCGGGCATTTTACGCGGGAAGCCGCGCGTGACTGACCCCTACGGCAGGGCGCTCGACTACCTCCGCCTGTCGCTTACCGATATGTGCAACCTGCGCTGCATATACTGTATGCCGGAAGAAGGCGCAGCGCAGCTCCCCCGCGAAGCCGTGTTGGGTTTGGAGGAGTGTGCGCACCTCTGCCGCATCCTCGCCGGGCTCGGCATTCGCCGCGTCAAAATCACGGGAGGCGAGCCGCTGCTGCGGAACGGGCTGTGCGCGCTTGTCCGCGCGCTTGCGCTGATTCCGGGCGTCGAACAGATAACGCTCACCACGAACGGAATCCTGCTCGGCGGCTTCCTCAGCCGGCTACGGGACGCGGGAATCGGGGCAATAAACGTCAGCCTCGACACGCTGAATCCCGCCATATTCCGCCGTATTGCGCGGCGAGACGGACTGGAACAGGTGCTTCAAGCTATCGGGCAGGCATACGCGGCGGGACTGCCGCTCAAAATCAACTGCGTCCCTATCCGCGGGCTGAACGACGGCGAGGTTGTGCGTATCGCGGGGCTGGCGAAGGAGCGGGACATAGCGGTGCGCTTTATCGAGCTTATACCGGCGGGAAGGGCGGCGGCGTTTCAAGGACTGAGCGAGGCGGAAGTCCGCGCCGCGCTCGAAGCCGAATACGGCGCGCTCTCGCCGTTTCGGGGCAGACTGGGGAACGGTCCGGCGGAGTATTATGCCGCCGAAGGGTTCGCGGGGAAAATCGGCTTCATCGGCGCTGTGAGCAGGGGCTTCTGCGAGCGGTGCAACCGGCTCCGGCTCACGTCGGCAGGCGTGCTGAAAGCCTGCCTGTCGAGCGGGCGCAGTGCCGACTTGGGCGCCTTGCTCCGGCGCGGCGCGGACGACGGGGAAATCGCGGAGGCGGCGCAAGAACTGGTGCGGCGGAAGCCGCGGGCGCACAGCTTTTCGGCGCGGTACGGCATAGAGGACCACCGCGCGGACGAGATGTTCCTCGTCGGCGGGTGAATACGGGCACGTTCTCCCGCGCTACGGCGGGTCTGCGCTTTGGAGAGCGGCGGCCCAACGGCACGCGAAGGGCGCGTCATAGTGGTTTTACGCGCAAGCGCCCGACTGACGAAGAGGCTGTGAATCGGCGGGGCATTATCCGGCAGCGCGTCCCCTGAATCGGCAGGACGAAAGGGGCAGAAGGGAAAACCTCTATAACTTAGATAAAAGATTTCTTTTAACTCAATTTCAAGATTTAGATTATATTGATTCCTTATGAATGGGGTGTAATATGACGGTTATGGCTGTTTTTCTTTTTCTGAGTTTGTTTCAGTTGGTGGGTGGTACCGACAAAGCAGTGGTAGATTTAGTGGACAGTAAAACTTTGACTGTAGAAGAATTGCAACCTTCTGTAATTTATTTGCCAGAATTAATCTTTGTTGACGAATCCGAATCTAAGTAACCACGTGGGAATAATAATTCTCCCAGCAACAGGTCTGCGCTATACGCCGGCGGCGGGCGGCTCAAGGGCGAGCGAGGGGAAAATCCTCTCTAGGCGGCAGGTTTATGCCATAGGTCAGCGGGGGAGCGGCACGCAAAGGAGCGGGTTGTGGGAACGGTACGGGCGGTCTGCCTGAGCGCGGAGCGGGGGACGGCGAAGCACAGCGTCGGGACGGCGGAGTTCGTCGCGCAGCACGGACTGCGGGGAGACGCGCACGCCGGAACGTGGCACCGGCAGGTGAGCCTGTTGTCCCGCGGGAAGGTCGAGGAGTTCCGCAGGCGCGGGGCGCAGGCGGAGGACGGCGCGTTCGGGGAAAACCTTTTGGTGGACGGCATAGACTTCAGCAGCCTACCGGTGGGCACGCGCTTCCGCTGCGGGAGCGTCGAGCTGGAGCTGACGCAGGTCGGCAAGGAGTGCCACCGGCACTGCGCGGTGTTCGCGCGGCTAGGCGACTGTATTATGCCGCGCGAGGGGGTGTTCGCCCGTGTCATTCGGGGCGGAACCGTCAGCGCGGGGGACGAGCTGACGGCGGAGCTGCCCGCGCCCGGCTACCGCGTGGGAATCATCACCGCAAGCGACACCGGGGCGCGCGGAGAGCGCGAGGACGCGAGCGGGCAGGCGGTGCGTGAAATCGCCGAAGCTGCGGGCTACGCGGTGGTGAGCCGCGCGCTGTTGCCCGACGACCGCCCGCTGCTGGAAGCGGAGCTGAAGCGGCTCTGCGACGGCGGCATTGCCGACTTGGTGCTGACCACGGGCGGCACGGGTTTCTCGCCGCGGGACTGTATGCCGGAGGCGACGCTCGCGGTGGCGGAGCGCGCCGTGCCCGGCATTCCCGAAGCCATGAGGCGCGAGAGCGCGGACGTGACGAAGCGGGCAATGCTTTCCCGCGCGGCGGCGGCGATTCGGGGGCGGACGCTGATAGTCAACCTGCCCGGCAGCACAAAGGCGGTGCGGGAATGCCTTGGGTTTATCATCGGCGACCTGCGGCACGGTCTGGACATTCTGACCGGACGGGACGCGGACTGCGGCGTTACCCGCGGGTAGCGCGGGATTCTGTGCCGTTCCTACGCGCGTTTCCGCCGCATATATTCGAATATATGCGCCTCCTATTCGAATATGCGCGGCATATACCCGAATTTCCGCGCCTCACACCCGAGTCGGAGCGACTCATACCCGGAATTATGCCGCATATACCCGGAGTTCTGTGACGCATACCCGAAGTTCCGTGACTCATACGCGGGTATGCGCAAACCCGCGAGAGGCGTGCAGGGTGCGCTGGGCATAAAAAAAGCGGGGAAGCCCGCGCGCCTCCCCGCCTGAATATCCCGCCAAGAGGTGTTACTGTTTCCACCATTATTGACCGTTATCCGGATAATATGGAAACCCCTCTCTATTTTGAAGAGAATGGCGAGCAGTTTTAATCCTATCCAACTCTACATAAATAAGATAAATAAACGGAGCTTCTTCAGGAATAGCATATTCCTCACCCAGAAGTCCTTTGTTCTCTGTCTGTTTCAGAAACTAAAACAGAAAAATCGTATCCCGATAATATAGAATATGCTTTATCCCGCCAATACAAATAAGGGGAAACTAAAACAAGTGTTTCAACTCCTGCAAATTCCCCATCTTTTATGGTAGAAAATATCTTTTATCAAAACACCGTCTAAAATAGGAACTTCGCTATAATTCACGTCCCCAAGGGCTAAACTAACCCATCCATTTTCATCATAATTTTTATAATGAGAAGCTTCTCATGCATTTGGATGAACAAAACCAGAAGGAGTATCCTCTAGGTGGTGTGGACTGGATAAGGGAAAAGAGGTAAAATAGAGGCATGAAAAGAAATGAAGGCATTCACCGGCACGATATAAGCGACGAGGCGTGGGAACGGATAAAAGAACTGCTGCCCGGACAGGCAGGGAAACGCGGGGGAGTGGCGAAAGATAACCGCCTGTTTATCAACGCGGTAGCGTGGCAGACGCGCACGGGCGCTCCGTGGAGGGATATACCGCCGGAATTCGGGAATTGGAACAGCATACACAAGCGGTTTTGTCGCTGGCGGGATAAGGGAATATGGAGAATGCTGGCGGACGCCGC
>NZ_BBPW01000069.1:0-4095 GCF_001028545.1 Treponema endosymbiont of Eucomonympha sp.
TTTTTTTTTACGCATCCGGCGACCACCGCGCTCTACCCCCTTTCCCTCCACGACGCTCTTCCGTTCCCTCCCGCTCCGTTTCGGCAAGCCCCCTATGCCGCCTGTCGGTTGGCTCGCTCGGCAGCCCGCCGGTGGAAACTCCGGCAAAGCCCGCTCGGCAGCCGCGGCAGGTTCTTACCCGTACTACGGCATAGTGGCTTTCGCCCCTCGGCAAGCCCCCTGTGCCGCCTGTCGGTTGGCCCGCTCGGCAGGACCCGCGGGGTCTCCGCCCCCCGGCGGGCTTACCGCGCGGAAAGCGCCGCCGGGCTTTTCGGGCGGGACGCGTCCATAAGGTACCGCAAGCCTATCCACCCCGCGGTCAGGGCTGCAGCCCGCAGCACAAACAGAGCCGACGCCCACGCCAGTATCGCCTGCTGCGTCGCTATCATGGGGGGAACATTTATGATTTGCATAATAAAGGCAAATTCCAAGCCTCCGACCGCACCCCTGGCCGTCGCATTGCCGAGGATAAGCAGCGGAAAAAGGTTGAGCCCGTTATTTCCCGCAAAATACGCGTCCGGTACCAGATAGAGAGACCATTCGTGTATGGACGGGTCTGATGCTCCTATGTATCGAAACCCGTACTGGTTCACGGTGTGGAGAAGGGCGTTCGCATTCGGAATCCGATCCATGTTGCCGACATAGATTACGTAGCCGTATCCTGATCCTGACGATATATTCGACCATGCTTCTCTCGTTCCGGTGCGCAGCACTATATCGCGGAAGATCTCCGCCTCGCTTGGCGCCTCAAGCACCTCAAACGCCTCCATAGCCTGATAGAACATATAGAGATCATAGATCTGGTAGGCATACAGGGCGACGGTGACAATGATCAGTATAATATCGATAATCAGCAGTATCCTCTGATACGCGTTCCGGTCGTCGTAATTATGGTGAAACCGGTCCTGCCAGTACCGCGGAACGGAGCCGCCGGTTTGCCTCATCACCGCTTCCGCCGCCGCCGCCTTCGTCATTCCCCTGAGCTCCGTCCTGCTGAACACCTTGTACGGATAATTGCACTGCAGGTACGCCTCGGCGAACGCGTTGCGGGGCTGAGCGGTGTTTTCGGGGAACAAGACGCCTTCCCGAAAATAAGCGAACGAGTCGCTTCCGAGCCGGAGCGCGCCCATGGAGAACCTGTCGGGGCGGCCAGCTTCGTTCAGGTCGCGCTCTTTGTGAAACACGCCTTCCCCGAAGCCGTAGCCGGAAAACCCCTTCTGCCCGTTTCCCCGCCCCGTCTCGAACGAGGCGTACTGGATTCCCAGCCTGTTGCTGTCCGCGCTCGATATGCGGGGCACGTCGAGCCAGCAGCCGCCGTCGAGCTGTACGCCGACGACGGGCGCCTGCACCCAACCGTAAGAGAGCGCCTGCGCCGCGCCGCAGACGGCAAGGTACGGCGCGCGGCAGCGGTACACCGGTATCGTATAGCGGCACTTAAAACAGGTCGGCAGGTTCACGTCGGCGACGACGCCCTCCGCGGCGAGGTACGCGGCAAGGTTTCCGACCGCCCGCTCAAAGGCGCGGCGGAACAGCGGGACGTCCTTCAGCGCCTCCCAGTACCCGTCGACTATGTCCCCGACGTTCTCAAACACGCTCTTCCGCACCGAAAAACCGTTGAGCCGCTCCTCAAAGTCCGCGCTTTCAAAGTCTATTCCCTGCCCCGCGATATATTCGCGGTCGAGCCGCGCTTCGCCCGGCCCAAGCAGCGACTCCGTGTCGGCGGCATACAGCTCGTACTGCTTAAGGTATTTGGGGTGCTCCCTGTTTATCTCCTTGTTGTATTGCCGCAAAGTAACCGTCGCGTAGTAATGCTGCGAATCTTCGTCGCCGATGACCTGGCGCGGCGGCGGCGCCCGTTCGTACAGATAGAGGTCATAATACGCCTCAAAGCTGACATAGTCGGCGGGGTTCAGTCCCCTGTCCAGAATAGCCTTGACCAGCGGGCACGCCGCAAAGTCCGGGTCGGAATTGCCCGCCGCCCGCTGTATGGCGTTTTCGCCGAAGCACCGCATGAAAAAAGGCTTGAGCAGCTCCGCCTTGCCGACATACGCCGTTTCCGTCCGCGTCAGTTCTTCCACGCTGTCGAACAGGAAGCCGACCTGCCGGACGTCGTAAAAGGACTCCCCCTTATACTCGCCTTCGGTGATTTCGGCGTCGCCGCGGCTCACCTGATACACATAGGTGTGCGGCGTCTTTCGCCACACGTTTTGGGGCTCAAAGCCGTGCGCCGGGCGCAGCCCGTCGTACCGGCGGATCATTTCGGGGATATGCTCCCGCAGCGCCTGCTTGAGCTCGTCGTCCTGCCGCAGTGTTTTCTGCTGCCACGCTTCCACAAGGCGCTTCTCGCGCGCCACGTCGGGCAGTTCGCCTTTTGCCGCCGCCAGTTCCGCGGACAAAGCGCGCCCGGCTCCCCAGCCGTCGGTTCGCCCGCCCGCTTCCGCCGATCCCGCGGGCGGCAGCAGCGCCGGCGCGCAGGACACGAGGTATACGCCGAGAACCAAAGCCGAAAGCAGTCTGTCCATTTTTGTGTCGCGCTCCTTGTGTGCCCTTATAGATGCGCCGTTCCAACATGTTTGTCTATAGGTAAGCATTTACCGTGGCTGCCGTGAGAGATTTGTTGCAGGCGAAAATCTATAGCCATACTACGGATAAGCGTTTCCCGCGGCTACCGAGCGGGCTTTGCTACAGGCGAAAGCCATAAGCCGTACTACGGATAAGCATTTGCCGTGCTTACAGAAGGCTTGCCGGGACTTTCCACCAGTAAGGCTACCGGGCAATATGCCAAAGGGCGAAAGCCTCTATGCATACTACGGGTAAACACCTGCCGCGGTTATCGAGCGGGCTTCGCTGGAGTTTCCACCCAGTTGCCCGCCGAGCAATCCAACCGACAGACGAAAGTCTATATGCTGAAAACCGACGGCATATAAATACGCCTTTATAGTCATGTTTGTCTATACTTCCGTGCAGCGCGGGGAACAAAGAATGCCGGTATTGCATTTGTCTTTTATAGTATATGCTGCGTATGAGCGGGAGCCGCTTTGCCTAGAGGCGGGATATGGGCAAGCACCTGCCAAGTTTATCAAGAAGGCTTGCCGAGAGTTTCCGCCCAGTTGCCTGACGAGCAATATGCCGAAGGGTGACTCCCTTGGTGCGCATCAACCGCCCCGCTTCATGCCCACCAAACCTTATATGCCGAGTTCTTTGAGGGAACTCGGACGTTCGGCTACCGCCGAACGCAACCTGCCTGGGGCGAAAGCCTATAGCCGTACTACGGGTAAGTGGCTAGCGGGACTACCGAGCGTTCCGCTGGCAGGACGACATAAAACCCGTAGTACGGATATGCACCTACCGGTGTTTATCAAGAAGGTTTGCCGAAGGGTGGGCTGGCACCGTCCAGATGCTTGCCGAGCGCGGGGCTAACTGAGTCGCAAAGCGCGGCAGATCAGTTCCAGCGCTCGCTCGAAGCGCCCGTCGCAGCCGTCGGCGGGCGGCGGGAGCCACGATATACTGAAGCCTTTGTGCGCTATGCCGCGGAACCACGTCTCCTGCCGCTTGGCAAACTGCCCTATGGCGAGGCACAGCAGGCGGAACAGTTCGTCGCGGCTCTCGATTTTGCCCTGCAGGAACCGCGCGGCAAAGCGGTACTCCAGACCGAGCCGCTCAAGTCGTTCCCACGACGCGCCCGATTCGTGTAGCCGCTCCGTCTCTGCGAGCATGCCCTGCCGGAAGCGGGCGCGGAGCCGCTCCGCAATGCGCTCCCGCAGTTCCCCGCGCGGAAACATCGTGCCCAGTATCAGCGGTGCGATTCGCGGGCGCGAGTACCACTGCCCGCCGTTCGTCTTCTCCCGTCCGCGCTGTGCTTCCGGCTCGGTTCCGGCGGCGGCCTTTTCCCGCGCCCTCCGCGCTGCGAGCTCACCGCCTCCTTTGGGGAACCCATAGTCGCGAAGCAGCGCGTCGAGGTACATTCCCGAGCCGCCCACCACGAGCGGGAGCCGACCCCGCGCCGTAATCCCGTCGAATGCGCGGTATGCGTCCTGCAGAAAATTATAGACCCGG
>NZ_BBPW01000070.1:0-4458 GCF_001028545.1 Treponema endosymbiont of Eucomonympha sp.
CCCCGTGCAGCTTAAGTCATACGCCGACGACCACAAGCTTGAAATCGCGCTGATTGAAAACATTCAGCGCGAAGACTTGAATCCCGTCGAAGAAGCCCGCGCATACTGCAAACTCATAGAAATAAGCAGTCTGAGTCAGGAAGAGGTCGCGCGGCGCGTCGGGAAAAACCGCTCGACCGTGGCAAACGCCGTCCGCCTGCTGAAACTGCCCGAAGACATGCTCGCCGCACTCGCCGTCGGCACGATTACCGCAGGGCACGCGCGGGCGCTGCTTGCGGTGCAGGACGCCGTCAGTCGGCGGACGCTGTTTGCGCGGATTGCGAGGGGCGGTTTGTCCGTCCGCGACGCGGAACAATACGCTTCCGGTGCTGAACCTCCCGCCGTGAAGCCTGCAAAAAAAGACGCCGCCGAAGCGCGCGACCCCGATTTTGCCCAAATCGAGCAGGAGCTTATCGAGCGGCTCGGCACGCGGGTTGCCCTGAAAGGCACATTCGACAAAGGCAGCATTCAGGTAGATTTTTATTCCAGAACCGACTTTGAGCGACTGTACGCCCTGATTGCGCCGCACAGAACAAGCTGAAGTCTGCACACTGCTACATACGCGCTTTGCGCTTCGCCTCTCTGTCGAGTTCCTTCAAGGAACTCGGACATCCCCTGTAAAGGGAACGCGGGATTCCGTGCCTCCTACGCGCGTATGAATCGCATAGACGCAGGGTTCCTGCGAGCCTGCCGGGGATATTTTTATGATAGATTCGACGTATATCAAGGCACACGCGGACGCATGCGGGGCGTGCGGCGGCAGTCAGGACATTAGCCGCACAAAAGGGGGCTGAACAGCAAATTACACTTGGCAGTTGACGAGTACGGGATACCGGAAAGCGGCATTGTGACAATGCGGTACTGTCGCGGACTGCAGCCAAGCGCCTCTCCTTATGGAGGATTTGGGGGCGGAAGCGTTTCTTGCGGACAAGGCGTATAACACGAACGAACTGCTCGATATGCTTAGGGAAGCGGATATAACAGCAGTCATCCCTCCGGTTAAAAGCCGAAAAGAGCAGAGAGCGTACAGTCATGAACTGTAT
Source organism: Treponema endosymbiont of Eucomonympha sp. (assembly GCF_001028545.1). Taxonomy (NCBI): domain Bacteria; kingdom Pseudomonadati; phylum Spirochaetota; class Spirochaetia; order Treponematales; family Treponemataceae; genus Treponema; species Treponema endosymbiont of Eucomonympha sp. The sequence goes on from NZ_BBPW01000070.1 coordinate 1,083, forward strand.
CGGGCACGGCACGTCATTGAAAACGTCTTCCGTGCCCTCAAGCGCCGGCGCGGAATTGCCGCGCCGGCGCACAGCTCACCGCTTCCTTCATTGCTGCCATTCATGTCCGGTGCGCGTTCCTCTACTTTCCAGTCCACATTACCTAGGTGCCAGCAGCTATGCCCTCTTGCCGCGAGTTTGCGTAAACAAACTCGGTAGCACGCTTTCGGCGTGCGTGCTATACTGCCCACAATGAAGCCGTTCGCGTTTACCCGTCCCGCCGATTTTGTGCCGCGCATAGCCAAAATGTTCTCAAAGCGAGGAGAGGAGGCATATAGTCTGCCGAAATTCGGCAGGGATTGCGCCGCGGGAATCAGCGCGAGCGTCGTTGCGCTGCCGCTCGCGCTGGCCTTCGGCAATGCTTCGGGCGGCGTGCCCGTGCGGGGGCTATATACGGCTGCCGCCGCGGGCTTCTGCGTCAGCCTGTTCGGGGGCAGCCGCTACCAAATCAGCGGGACGACTGGCGCGTTCGCCGCCGTCATCTTCAGCATTGTCGCGCAGCGCAGCACGGAAGAACTCTTTGTAGCGACCATACTTGCGGGCGTCATACTCGTCGCAATGGGGCTGACCGGCTTGGGGCGCTCCGTCAAATTCATCCCGTATCCGGTGCTGGTCGGCTTTACCGCCGGCATAGGAATCCGGTTGTGTTTCCAGCAGGCGCAGGACTTCTGCGGCTTGCAGGCGGAAGTCGTCCCGCTTGAGTTCCTGCGCGAAGGGACGAGCTTCCTGTCGCGAATTACGTCGCCCGGACCAGCCGCGTTCTGCGTGGGTATAGGCACGGTGGCGACGGTCGTCGCGCTCAGGCGCTTCCGCCCGCGCGTGCCGGGCACATTCGTCGGCGTACTGGCGGCTACCGCGCTGTGCAAAGCGCTCGCATTGCCGGTGGAGACGGTCGGCGGCGGCTTCAGCCAAGTCCCGACTGACGGACTCCTTGCCGTACTTCAGAAAACCACATGGCTCACAGTACGGAATGCGTTCCCCGATGCCTGCACCATTGCGCTGTTTGCCGCGCTCGAATCGCTCCTGTCGGCTGCGGCGGTAGACGGCATGACCGGAGACCGCCACAACTCGGACTCGGAACTGGTGGCGCAGGGAATCGGCAACGTCGCCTCCGCCTTTTTCGGCGGCTATCCCGCTTCCGGCGCGGTCGTCCGCACCGCAGCAAGCGTCAGGGCGGGTGCCGTCAGCCCTGTCGCGGGAATCATCTCCGCGCTCGCGCTTGCGCTGTTCGCCCACTTCGTCCGCCCCGCTTCCTCCGCCATTCCGCTTGCAAGTCTCGCCGCCGTGCTTGCGGTTGCCGCGTGGGACGCCGCAAACATCCCGCTTTTCGTGCGGGTCGCCCGGCGAGCCCCCATAAACGACCTCTCCGTGCTCGCGGCTACGTGCGTTTTGACGGCTGTCGTCGACCCGGTAATCGCCGTCAGAATCGGCAAGGTGCTCGCCACCGTCGTCGTGCTGCGCCAGATGATTGCGAGCGCCGGTGTTACGGCTCAGAACGACGCGCTTATCGCGGAACTCGCGTTCGGGAATATCGACCCGAACACCGAGGGCAAGATAATCGCGCTTCACCGCAACGATATAGAAGTGTATGAAATCACCGGACCGCTCTTTTTCGGCGTCGCCGACATGCTGCAGGATACGTTCCGCGGCGTGGAGCGGCGTCCACACGCGCTGATTCTGAGAATGCGGGATGTGCTCGTCGTCGATTCAACCGGAATTGCCGCGCTCGAATCGTTCTTCGCGCAGTGTCGCGTCTGGCAGATACGAGTCATCCTGTGCGAAATCCGCGGACAGCCGCGGAAGCTGCTCGAAAAAGCGGGCTTTCTTGCGGACGTCGGGAAGGAGAATGTCGCCGGAGACCTAGACGAAGCGATACAGCGGGCGGAAAGTGGCTGAGTTTGCGTCGCATAGAGGTAAAGCAAACGACCCCTTGCATGTCTGTGCAGTAGTCAGCTTTTATGACACACCTATCTGCCGAATTTCTTAAGGCAACTCGGTAGATTCGGTCAGCGCATATCCTTGTACCTTATTCGGCAGAATATGAGCGAAACGATTTTATCGCCCTTCGGTGGACAGGTGCCCCACGCATTCCGCCCGGCAAACAGACGGGAGCGGCGCACTCACCGACAAAGACGAAACGGCGGATCAGGCGGAGCGGAGGAGCCCTCCGACGGAGGCGGAGAAACTCCGTCGCCGCATATCGGCTAAACCCGCTTTACCATATCAGCTTCGAGAGCACGGTATCCCTTTGCCGCCAGTTCTTCTGCACCTTTACGCGCAGGTCGAGGTCGACGCAGTAGGGGAAAATATCCTGCAGTTCCCGGAGCGACTCGGCGCGGATAGCCTTTATGAGCGAGGCGCCCTTGCCGATAACCATTCGCTTCTGGCTCTCCCGCTCGACGCAGACGAACGCGCGGCACCACAGCGTCTTGCCGCCCTGCCGCATTTCCATATCGGCGACTTCGATATAGAGCGCGTGCGGTATCTCGTCGCGGAGGCGGCGGAGCGCCTGCTCGCGGATAATCTCCGCAATGCGGAAGTCCGCCTGCTGGTCGGTGTAGCAGTCTTCGGGATACAGCTGGTCGGCGTGCTCCGCGTCGGTGGGAATCAGGGCGAACAACGCGCCGAGCACCGCGCCGATATTGACGCGCCGCTCCGCCGACAGCGGGATTATGCGCGCCGCGTCATAGGACGGGATATGCGCGGCGACGAAGCGCAGAAGCGGCGCGGGGAGCGCCTCCGCCGAGCCCTGCAGTTCCGGCGGCGCGACGAGGTCGGTCTTGGTCGCCGCGACCACCAGCTTTCCGGCGTGCGGCGCGGCGAGTGCGGCGGTGAGCGCTTCCTCTTCGCCCGGCTCTCGGCTGGCGTCTATGAGGTAGAGCAGCGCGTCCGCGCCGTCGAGTGCGCTGCGGGCGAGCGAGGCGAGGCGGAGGTTCATCTTCTTGGCGGAGGAGTGGTAGCCGGGCGTGTCGATAAACACGATCTGACCGTCCGGCGCGTTCACGATTCCGCGCACGGCGTTGCGGGTGGTTTGGGGTGTGGGCGACACTATGGAAATCAGCCGCTTCGCCGCCGCGTTCAGGAACGTGGACTTGCCCGACGAGGGTCTACCGATGATGACGGCAACGCCGTTCTTTTTGCCCGGCGCCGCGCCGGGCGCGGAATCTTGCATAGCGCACAGTATACGCTGCAAGCCGAAGGCTTGCTACACTAGGCAGTGTGGACTGGATAGGGGAAAAGAGGTAAAATAGAAGCATGAAAAGAAATGAAGGCATTCACCGGCACGATATAAGCGACGAGGCGTGGGAACGGATAAAAGACCTGCTGCCCGGACAGG
>NZ_BBPW01000071.1:0-4218 GCF_001028545.1 Treponema endosymbiont of Eucomonympha sp.
ACGGTCTTCCACTTGCTTTTCAGTTGAAAAAACGCTTGTTCCGCCGCTGCGCCAGATTCAAAAACACCGAACACCGCCGCGCCCGAACCAGACATTTGCGAAAATGCAGCCCCTGCCTTGGCAAGGTCTTCGAGCGCTTCGCCGATAAGCGGATATTGTTGTATCAACGGCGCTGCAAAACTGTTGACAAACGACCATTCGCTTGCCGGCTGATAATACATTGCTTCCAAATCGGCTAAACTGGGGCAGGGCGACTCGCCCGTCGATTCATGCCATTCGTCAACCAGCCGATAAGCTTCTGCTGTTCCGCTCTGCACGTCGGGACAAACCACCACAAAACACAGGTCTGTCCGCCTCGCGATAGGCTTTATCTGTTCGCCTCGCCCGGTAACAAGCGCACACCCGCCGCCCTCCCCGCAGGAAAGAAAAAAAAACACGTCGGAACCGACCCCGCTTGCAATCCGCGTAGACCGTTTGATATCTGGTTCTGTTTTGAAAAGCGCGTTAAGCGTCCGAATAAACGACGCGGCGTCTGACGAGCCCCCGCCCAGTCCCGCTCCCTGCGGTATACGTTTTTCCACGGTAACCCGCACGCTTGCGTCTATGCCGGTTTCTTCGCAAAACCCGCGATATACCCTCGTGAATGTGTTATTTTCCGGCAAATCCACCCCGTTACAGGCAACTTCACACACCCCACGCCCCCTAATTGAGGCAACGGTAAATTCGTCATAAAACGGAATGGTTTGGAATATGCTTTCGATATTATGATACCCATTCTGTCTGCCCCGCAAAACCCGTAAACCGATATTTATTTTTGCCGGAGCGACGCAACGAATACCATACGACATATTGAAAGCAGTATATAAAGACAGCAGGGCTTAGTCAACTAAACGCATTGCCCCGCGCGGCAGTGTTGACGGAAGAATAGATAAAAAACAAACACCTGATATGAAAGGCGGCGATGAGGGAAGCGGTGAGTTTTGCATAGCGCGCAGCGATTCTTCGTCAGCGTTTGAGAGCGCGGGAAACATTTTCAATGACGTGCCGACACCGATACAGTTCGCGGCTGTATGTTCTTTGCTCTTTCCGGCTTTTGACCGGAGGGATAATTGCTGCTATATCGTTTCCTCAAGCATATCTATCAGCGCATTCGTGTCATACGCCTTATCCGCACGGAACGCTTCCGCCTCCAATCCTTCCACAAAGACAATCCAACCGACAGGCGACATAGAGCTCTAATCGTGGACGCTGAGAGGAACGGAGAAAGTGTAACTGCGCGGTTCCTTCAGTGGCGTAGCGCCGCTGGAATGATTACCCCTTTGACGCGCCACGTGACCGAGGCGAGTGCGGGGACGACTACGCCGAGCTGCTTTGCGCCGTTGCCTATACGCTGGGGTTGCGCTACTATTCCGGCTGCCGGAGCGCCGAATACGAGGCAGCGGCTTTATGCCCGCCAAGGCGCGGTGTCGGCACAAACGGAGCGTGCATGAGTCAAACCGAAAAGCGCCTTTCGCTCGCCGGGCGGACGTTCGTCCTGCTGGGCACGGCGCATATTTCCCGCGAGAGCATTGCGGAGGCACGCGCGGCGGTCGCCGCCGAACAGCCCGACTGCGCGGCGATAGAGCTGGACGAGCAGCGCCTCGCGCTGCTGAAGAACCCCGATTCGTGGCAGAACCTCGACGTCGCGCAGGCGCTCAGGAAGGGGCAGGGCTTTGTGCTTATGGCGAATCTGGTGCTGTCGTCGTTTCAGCGCAGAATGGGCGCGGACGTCGGAGTGAAGCCCGGCGAGGATATGAAAGCGGCTATTCAGGCGGCGGAAGCGGCGGGGATTCCCGCCGTCATGGTTGACCGCCCGATTACCACGACGCTCCGCCGCGCGTGGGCGCGGAATTCGCTCTGGGGCAAAGCGAAGCTGCTCGCGGCGCTCGCCTCAAGCGCGTTCTCTAAGGAAGCAGTCTCCGCGGCGGATATCGAGAGCCTGAAGAACTCCAGCGAAATGGACTCGCTCATGGAAGAGCTGGCGGAGACCCTGCCCGCGGTAAAAACGGTGCTCATCGACGAGCGGGACCGCTACCTTGCGAGCCATATCTGGCAGTGCGGCGGGAACAAGGTGCTCGCCGTGCTCGGCGCGGGGCACCTGCCGGGCGTGGAGCGGCATTTGACGGCGCTTTCGGCGGGGCAGGAGTCGGCGGATACGTCCGAGCTTGAGGCGCTTCCGCCGAAAACGCTTGCGGGCAGGCTCGCCGGACTCCTCGTCCCCGCGCTGCTCGTCGCGCTGGTCGCCGCAGGCTTCGTAACGGGCGGCGTGCACGCGACCGTCGGTCTGCTGACGCGCTGGCTCCTCTGGAACGGCTCGCTCGCCGCGCTCGGCACCCTGCTTGCGGGCGGGCACGTCCTCGCGGTGCTTACCGGCTTCGTAACGGCGCCGTTCGCCACGCTGAACCCGTTCCTGAGCGTCGGCGTCTTTACCGGGTTCGTGCAGGCGTGGATACGGAAGCCGAAGGTGAGCGATATGGAAACCCTCGCCGAGGACGCGTCCTCGCTCCGCGGCTTTTACCGCAACCGCCTCCTCCGCGTGCTGCTCATATTCTTCGCCTCTTCCCTCGGCGGCGCTATCGGAAACATCATCGCGGTGCCCGCGCTCGTGTCCAGCCTGCTGCACTGAATGACGGCAGAGGCTGTTGACGCGAAGCAGGTCGGCGCGCGGGCGAGCCTCGCCGTCAAGCGGCTCGCGGTAAAGGCGGTGCTGGAACGCGGGCTTACCGCCGACGGCGACCGCATACTGCTCGCGGTGTCGGGCGGGAAGGATTCGACGGTGCTGGCGTGGGCGCTTTCGGCAATAAGGCGGGCGGTCAGGAAGGACTACGCGCTCGAGGCGCTCCATATTTCGAGCGACTTCTGCGCGTGCTGCAAGAAAGCCGCGCTCGCCGACCGCCTTGCCGAATGGGGCGTTCCGTTTCACGACCTGTTCGTGCCGGTCGTCGGGCGGCTCAAGGCGGGCAAAAAGATGAACTGCTACTGGTGCTCGACGCAGCGGCGGACGGAACTGCTGAAATACGCGGCGGGGCACGGCTTCAACAAGATTGCGCTGGGACACCACCTTGACGACATACTCGAAACCTTCTTCATGAACCTGCTGCACAAGGGCGAGCTTGCCGCAATGCCGCTGCTGCTTGCGTACCGGAAGTATCCGGCGAGCCTTATCCGCCCGCTCGCGTACGCCGAGGAGCGGCAGGTGGTCGAATGCGCCGCTGAACAGGGCATACTGAAGGCGGCGTGCACCTGCCCCTACGGGCAAAACTCCCTGCGGCGAGACGTGCGGCGGCGCATTGCGGGGCTGTGGTCGAATTCCGGCGCGGCAAAACGCCGCCTGTTCAAGGCGCTCTCGGACGCGGGGCTGCTGACCCGGTAGACGCTTGCCCGTACAGAGGTCAGCTTACCGCTCTATAAGGCGGCACCTTACAGTCCAGCAAGCCGGCGCCTTACAGTTAAGCCGACACCTTACTGGGCGGGCACGAGGCACCTGCTAGGGCGGGCACGAGACACCTGCTAGGGCGAGCACGAGACACCTGCGCGGGCGGGCACGAGACACCTGCTAGGGCGGGCACGAGACACCTGCTAGGGCGGGCATAAAAAAAGAGCGGGGCGTGTGCCCCGCTCTTGCGCGTCTATGCCGTTCACCAGCCCGCCCTATATGCCGAGTTCTTTCAAAGAACTCGGACGTTCCCTACGGGGAACGCCTGTTCCCTCAAGAAACTCGGTCCTTGCCCTTTCGGGCAACGCTGTTCCGTTCCGCAGCGGCTTTATTTCCAGTCAGTACGCCAGCCCCATATAAGTGAAACTTCATACCCTTCTATTGATATAATCTTTGTTACATCAACGATAGTAGTGTTGTCTCTTGCGCTCTTATGTTCTCCAATAGGAATTCCAACTGATTTCAAATGACGTTCAAACCTAGTTTGACCATATCCCGGTCCGAAAGCAAAACTATAGTTTGCGTCACCTTTTTTGAAAGCATGAAATAAGCCTTCCCATTCATTAGCTCCCCAGAAGCTGTTTTCATCAAATTCTGTCTTGCCCGTCGGCCCTTCTAGCCAAATATGGTTATAGTATGAATTTCGAGCAGCCCCGCCTACATTAGCGTCCCCGCTTGGAGAACTTGTCGGGCTGCCGCAGGAATAGAGAGCTGCCCCGATTCCCAGCGCGACTACTGTTACG
>NZ_BBPW01000072.1:0-3985 GCF_001028545.1 Treponema endosymbiont of Eucomonympha sp.
CCGCAAGAATTTATTTTCTATACGAAAAAGGAACCTCGATGATTTTTATTCCATTTCTGCAAAGCGGGTCGGTAGCACCTCGGTCAAGCAATATGCTCATGACTATCGCTCCGTTCGGACTTATTATCCTTATCTTTTATTTTTTTATCATCCGTCCGCAGAATAAAAAGCAGAAAGAAACCGACAAAATGATTAGTGCCCTGAAAAAAGGCGACAAAGTGGTTACTATCGGCGGAATCCACGGCGTTATTTCTTCCGCCCACGACCAGAGCGTCGTAGTGAAAGTCGACGACAACACTAAAATTGAGTTCAACCGAAGTGCGATATCGTCGGTTGTTGCCGATAAGCCTGTCGCTAGCAAAGCGGAAAAGAAAGGAAAGAAAAAAGCTCTCGTTACCGAAAAAATATCCGACGCGGGAACCGACAGCGGGGAAACAAAACCGGACGCGACGGAGTAAGCTATGCGAAAAAGAACCCGTCTTTTAATCATTGTTGCGATACTGGTGGTATGTTTTGGGTTCTTGTTGCCGTCTATCAATTGGTATGTGCGAACGCCTAAAGAAGTGCAAACACTTGCGCTCGGCTCCCTTGAAAAAATCAAAGATTATTCTATTATGATGGCTGCAGCCGACGTAAACGCACTGAAAATGCAGGCAAAGGAAAAACCCGAAGGGGAGATTCCCGATGGTTTCCGCTGGCTTAAAAAATCCGCGAAAGAAAACTTCAAACTAACGAGAAAACCGTTTCCCAAACAACTAACGCTCCGCGAGGCGCTTTTATCATATGACGCTGAGAACGACCTTCAAACGGAAATTGAGAGGCGGTATCGCGCCGATATTCTGAAGGCGAAAAAACTGTACGCCAATTCGGTAAAACTGGGTCTGGACCTTTCCGGCGGCATGAGCGTTACCGTGAAGGCTGACCTCGACGCTGCGCTCGCTTCTCAAGAAGGGTCCTCCACGACGGAAAATGCCGCCCAGTTTCGCGAGGACGCCATATCTCAGGCAGTGGAAACACTCCGCGGACGTATTGACCGCTTCGGTTTGACCGAGCCGGTCATACGGCAGCAGGGGGAAGATCGAATCTATATTGAACTGCCCGGCGCCGCTGAAGCAGATCAAATTAATTCCATCATCGTGGGGAAAGGCATTTTGAACTTCCGGCTCGTGGACAGCGCGGCGACCGAAAGCTTTACCGGCGCATACCGCCAAAACCCGGCGGGCATCTTTAATATCACGGGGGAACTCTTGAATCAGTCGCTTATTCCCGAAGACTGCGAAATTATGGGTTTGTACCGAAAGGATGATTACGACCTTGACGAGCGTACAGGCTATCTGGTGGTAAAAAAAAGTATTGCGCTCGACGGCAAGCATATAAAATCTGCGCAGGTGGGAAGCGACATTACGGGCAGACCGGAGGTCAACTTTATTCTGGACGCGGAAGGGGCGCAGATTTTTGCGGATTTCACCTCGGCGCACGTCAAAGACAGCCTCGCGATTGTTTCGGACAACAAGATAAAATCCTATGCGGTAATCAATTCCGCGATTACCGGCGGACAGGTAGCTCTTACAGGTTTCGGAATCGACGAAGCGCAGAACTTGAAAAAAGTTTTGCAGACCGCGTGGCTCAGCGTGCCGCTTTCGGTCGAAAGCCAGCAGGTTATCGGTTCGTCGCTCGGTCAGGAAGCGATACAGCAAGGCGTAAAAGCAATCGTCTTAGGGCTTTTGCTCGTTATGGCGTTTATGTTCGCGTGGTATCTGGGTTCCGGCCTGAATGCGGTGGTGGCACAGGTGCTGAACCTGTACATTATGTTCAGCGTCCTTTCCGCGCTCAACCTGACGCTCACGCTGCCCGGCATTGCGGGCATGATTTTGACCATAGGCATGGCGGTCGACGCAAACGTTATCGTGTTTGAGCGCATTAAAGAGGAACTCCGGCTCGGCAAGGGGCGCGCGGCGGCGATTTCCGCTGGCTTCGAGAACGCATTCAGCGCGATTATCGACTCGAACGTTACGACGTTTATCGCGGCGGCGTTTATGTCGCAGCTCGGCACGGGCGCTATTCAGGGATTCGCGGTCAGCCTTGCGATAGGCGTCATATCGTCGGTGTTTACCGCGCTGTTCGTATCGCACCTGATCTTTGACTTCGGCACAGAAACACTGGGGTCAAAGAAACTGAGCATCGGCTGGTTCGGCGCGCAAGCCGCGGCGGAGACAGCTTAATGAAGAAAGTAATACCGTTCAGCCGCTTGTTTGTGCCGCTGTCCTGCGTAAGCGCACTGCTCATTGCAAGCGGGATAGTCGCCGTGTGTACGCGCGGAATTAATCTGGGGCTTGATTTTGAGCCGGGTCTGCTGGAAGAAGTGCGGATTGCCCCGACGGCGTTTGACCTGAGCTATTCGGGCGGCGCCCGCGCGGTGGTGCAAACCGGCAAAGCGGGCGTGTCGCTTATCATAAGCGGGGCGGGAGCCGAAAACGAGACGTGCTCGTTCCCGTTTGCGGAATACGCCACTGCCAAAAGCCTTGCCGACGCGCTCGGCAGGGCGGAAGGAGTCAGCGTAACGTTTTATGCGCCGCCCGACGTCCCCGCGAATGCCCTGTTTACGGACGCTTCGGTTTCGACGGCGCTCAGCGCCTCCGCCCCGTACCGCTTTCACTACGGCGAGGAGTCCTCGTCCGTAACGGCGGAGCGCGTCCGCGAGGCGCTCGCCGGAGGCGGGGTAAACACGGAAACGAAAGCGGCGGGCGAAGCGGGCAGTTTCCAAATCCGCGCCGCCGACACGGGCGAAGCGGGCGGCAACCGGGTCTTGCAGGAGACGATTGCCGCTTCGCTCCGCGCGGCGTTCGGCGAGGACCGCGTCGCGGTGACCAAGACCGACTTCATCGGCGCGCAGTTTTCCCGCTCGCTCGCGCTCAAATCCCTGTTCACCGTGCTCGCCTCTATCGCGCTCATCTGGGGCTATTCGGCTATCCGCTTCAAGTGGGACTTCGCGCTCGCCGCGGTGGTGGCGATTATCCACGACGCGCTCATCATGCTCACGTTCGTCGCGTGGGCGCAGGTCGAGTTTGCCACGATAATCCTTGCGGCAGTGCTCACCGTTATCGGCTACTCAATAAACGCCACCATTGTGGTGCTCGACCGCGTGCGCGAAGACGTCAAAACGGTGCGCGCGGACAAGTTCACCGAACTCCTCGACCTTGCGCAGACCGAAATGCTGAGCCGGAGCATCCTCACGACGCTCACCACGCTTTTGGTGGTTCTGGCGCTCTTCTTTGTAACCACCGGTAGCATGAAAGACTTTGCGCTCACGCTGTCCGTCGGCTTGATTTCCGGCGCGTATTCGTCGATTTTTATCACCGGCAGCGTCGTCGCGTTCACGCGGCGGAACTGGAAGCCGACGCTTCCGGCGGCAGCGCCGCTCAAGCCGTCCAGTCTTGCGCGATTTCCTGCCGCCGACGTCCGCGTCTAAGCCGGAAGTCGTCCGCGCGGCGACGCTCGGATTCTGCTTCGGCGTGCGGCGCGCGGTGGAAATGGCGCTGAACGCCCGCCACGAGCACCCCGAACGCACGATTGTTACCTGCGGCCCGCTGATTCACAATCCGGCGGTGCTCGCGCAGCTTGCCCGGCACAACATTAGCGTGTTGCCCGAAATCCCCGCCGGAACAGCGTATCCCGCCGCGGAGAACGGCGTCGCAGTCATCCGCGCCCACGGCGTTTCGCCCGCCGTCCGCCTGAACCTTGAGCGCTCAGGCTACGCGATACTCGACGCGACCTGTCCGCGCGTCGCGGCAAACCAGAGACGCGCCGGGCTGTTCACGCGGCAGGGATATCAGGTGCTTATCGCGGGCGACCGGAATCACGGCGAAGTCGCGGGAATCAGCGGCATTGCGCCCGGCTGCGTCGTTGTGGAATGCGCGGAGGACGCGCGGCCCTTCGCCGAATCGTGGCAGGCGCGGGGGCCCGGCGGGCAGCACGCCCCGGCTGC
>NZ_BBPW01000073.1:0-3849 GCF_001028545.1 Treponema endosymbiont of Eucomonympha sp.
TTTATATACATTTTGGTTTTTTTTTTACTGATGCGGCGCCCACCGAGACCTACCCTCTTTCCCTACACGTCGCTTTTCCGAGCTGTCCGGCGGCGGCGGCTCTGCGGAAGCTGGCGGAGGCAGCCCGGCGGGACGGCGTTGCGCTTGCGGCAAGCTCGGCGTACCGCTCGTATGAATATCAGAAGGAAGTGTATGCGCGGAACGTGCAGCAGTCGGGGCAGGAAACCGCCGACCGCGAATCGGCGCGTCCGGGGCAGAGCCAGCACCAGCTCGGCACGGCGGTCGATTTCGGCTCGATTTCCGACGATTTTGCCGGAACGAAAGCCGGCAGGTGGCTTGCCGCACACGCCGGGGAATACGGCTGGTCGCTCTCGTTCCCCGACGGCTATGAAGACGCGACCGGCTACCGGGGGGAATGCTGGCACTATCGGTATATCGGCGTTGAAGCGGCGCGGTTTCAGCAAAAATGGTTCTCCGGCATTCAGCAGTTCATGCTGGAGTTTATCCGCGAATGGAAAACACAAAGCTGATACGGGTCTTTACCGCGCCCGTGCGTTTGCGGCGTGACCGAAACCGTCCCCGCGCAACAGCAGCGCCTGTTTGCAGGCGAGTCGCTGCTCGACCAAGCGACAGACATTACACCCGAAAAGGCGTCAGCACTCGCGTATACGTGCAGATACTGCACGGCAGTATGGTCGGGTGTTCACGCCGCATATTGCCGATTTACAGAATGTATCGTGATAAATCCTGATCTTCTATAATGCTCTTAAGCCTGTCGTCCACATAGTTTTCGGTAATCTCAATAGTCTCTCCCGCGTGTTCGTCAGCCTCGAAGGACAGGTCTTCCAGCACCGCCTCCATGACGGTGTGGAGGCGCCGCGCTCCGATATTCTCCGACCGTGCGTTTACGTCCGCCGCAAGGAAGCTCATGCGGTCAATAGCCGCGTCGGTAAAATCGATAGTTACGGTTTCGGTGGAAAGCAGCGCCTTGTATTGCTTCGTGAGCGCGTTCTTCGGCTCAAGCAGAATGCGGCGGAACTCCTTCGCGTGGAGCGAATCAAGCTCAACCCGAAGCGGGAACCGTCCCTGCAATTCGGGTATCAGGTCGGACGGTTTAGCCATATTGAACGCCCCCGCCGCGATAAACAGAATATGTGTCGTGTCGATAACGCCATACTTGGTGTTCACCGTAGAGCCTTCCACAATGGGCAGAATGTCGCGCTGCACGCCTTCGCGGGATACGTCCTGTCCGCCGCGCTCGCCTTTCACCGCGATTTTGTCTATTTCGTCGATAAAGATTATGCCCATTTGCTCGACGCGGCGTTTTGCGTCGTCGGAAACTTTATCCGGGTCGATCATGCGGTTAAGCTGCTCTTCAAGCAGAATGTCCCGCGCTTCGGCAATTGTTACCGTCTTTTTTTTGGTGCGCCCGCCCATAATCATTGAGGTCATGCTCTGTATCGTCGCCTCAAAGTCTTCCATATTCCCGCCTGCAAAAAATTCCATTTGCTGCGGCATACTGTGCTGCCTCTGAATGGTAATTTCTATCGTTCGAGACTCTAGCTTGCTCTCGCGAAGCATTGTGCGGAACTTTTCGCGGGTTGATTTTGTTTCGGCGCCTGAATCTGCCGGTGCTTCGGTTTTGCCTGCGTCTCCGGCGGAAGCATATTCGCTGTTGTTATCCGCCGCCGCATTCTTTCCGTTTGGCGATATGACGGGCAGCGGGGGCGCAGCTTTTTTGTGCTTTTTGCTTTTTTCGCTTCCGGGGAGCAAAATATTGAGCAATTCATTCTCTACGCGGATCTCCGCGGTCTTCCGCAGCCCCTCTTTCATCTCGGTTTTGACCATATTGAACGCAATCGCCGCAAGATCGCGCACCATTGATTCCACGTCGCGCCCCACATAGCCGACTTCGGTGTATTTTGTCGCCTCTATCTTCAGAAACGGCGCGTTGCAGAGTTTGGCAAGCCGTCGGGCGATTTCGGTCTTGCCTACGCCTGTGGGACCAATCATCAGAATATTTTTCGGTGCAATCTCGTCTCGAATGTCCTCCGGCAATTTAATCCGCCGCGAGCGGTTTCGGAGCGCAATAGCTACCGCCTTTTTCGCCTTATGCTGACCGATGATATACAAATCAAGCTGTTCCACAATCTGCTTCGGCGTCAGCTCCGACGCAGGATTCGCCTGATTCTGAGCGGGTACATTTTTGTTCAACTCCGTGTTGTCCACGATTATAACTCCTCTACCATAATGCGCTCGTTCGTATAAATGCAGATTTCGCTCGCAATTTTCAGGCTTTTCTCCGCGATTTCGCGCGCGCACAAATCCGACGACTCAAGATACGCCAGCGCCGCAGCGTAAGCATAATTTCCTCCCGACCCAATGGCTATCACGTCCCGTTCCGGCTCAATCACGTCGCCCGTTCCTGATATGAGCAGGATTTTTTCGGCGTCTGCCACCAAAAGCAGCGCCTGAAGCTGTCGGAGCACTTTATCGGTGCGCCACTGTTTGGCAAGCTCTACCGCCGCACGGGTCAGGTCGCCGTTGAATTCCTTGATTTTCCCTTCGAACTTGTCGAACAAGTTGAATGCGTCCGCCGTCGCTCCCGCAAAACCGGTGAGTATCTTGCCCTCGTACAGACGGCGCACCTTGCGGGCGTTGCCTTTCATCACCGTTTCGCCCATAGTTACTTGCCCGTCGCCCGCCATAGCGACTTTTCCGTTTCGCTTTACCGCGATGACGGTTGTGCTTCGTATCTGTGCCTTCGGTCTGTCAACCGTCATGAAGTCCTCCGTGAGGGTGCGCTTTCTGATAGACTTTCATCAAATGTTCCCGTGAAATATGCGTGTAACGCTGTGTCGTCGAAACGCTGGTGTGTCCCAAAAGTTCCTGCACGATGCGAACGTCCGCGCCGCCCGACAGCATTGCCGTGGCGAATGTATGCCGAAAGGCGTGCGGCGATACGTGCCGCCGCGTGCCTTCAGCCCCCGAATATCGCGCCACAATGTACCGAATCCCCCGCGACGTAAGCCCCGTGCCCTTCTGGTTGATAAACACCTCGGCGACCGACTTTTCCGCCATAATGCGTAGTTTTCGCTCGCAGAGATAGGCGCGGAGCGCGTCCGCCGCGTCGTCGGCAAAGAACACCTCTCGTTCTTTGTTCCCCTTGCCCCGCACGATCGCTGAGCGGCAGTCTTCGGCAAGGTCTCTCATAGCAAGCGAGGCAAGCTCGGAAACACGGCAGCCGGACGAGTAAAGCGCCTCGAACAGCGCCTTGTCGCGCGACGTCCACAGTAATTCCGTATGTTCCGGCTCTGCGCAAAGCGCGTCTACTTCCGACTGCGTCATAAAAGCGGGGAGGGTTTTCGGCTGTTTCATCGTTTTGATTTCTTCCGCAGGATTTTGCCCAATATACTCGAAACGGCGGCAATAGGCAAACAGCACGCGGACGGCGGATATGTAGCGGTTTATGCTGGCGGGGGCGTATTTGTCGCGGGAAAGCGCGGCGATAGAATGCCGAAGATCTTGCGGCGTGATAGCGGATAGCACGGCGTCTTTGCCGAGCGACTCGGCAAGTTTCGCAAGATCGTTCCGGTAGCCGACAACCGAATTATCGGACAAACCGCGTATGCTCGACTGGTATATCAAAAAGTCTTCTATCGTTTCTTCAAGCGTTTTATGTTCCAATACAGTTCCTCAAGGCGTACCGCTCGTGTAATCTGCTTTTAGCCAATGCTTGCTCTTATTTTCGAGATCAGCGGTAAAACACTGTTTTAGCGTACAGGCTTCACCGACAGACGGCGGCGATTCAAAGTTCGTCTGACCGCGTTATGTGCACCTCTTCAAAAC
>NZ_BBPW01000074.1:0-3949 GCF_001028545.1 Treponema endosymbiont of Eucomonympha sp.
GACGGGTATGAGGGAGTGATAGACGCGATGTTCACTCAGTTACCTCAGATAATCAAGGTCTCCGCCTCGACAGACGAAAGATTAATTAATATCCTTGGAATTATCCCCGGTCAGGATCTATGCTGGCAGGGGAATCTTCTGGAAATACAGCGTATCTTCGCTTCTATTGATATACGCGTAAATACTTTTTTTGGCTACGGGCAATGTTTGGAAAATTGGAAACAGGCGTATCAGGCAAAACTAACAGTAGCTGTGTCTTCATGGGGGCTGAAAGCAGCACAAAAACTGCAAGACTGCTATGACGTTCCCTATATAGAAGTGCCCGGTGCCTTTCTTGGCGAAACAGAAACAACCGCCTTTATACAAAAAATTGCAGCATTGTTATCGGTAGACACTCAAAAAACAGAATTATATCTGACAGAAGAACGGCAAAGGTTTGTTCACGCCCTTCGACAGATACAAGAGTATTATTTTACCTATCAATTTCAAAAAGAATTCGCTATCGTCGGAAATGAAGGTATTATTCTTCGGTACGGCACTTTTTTGACGAACACGTTAGGAATGGAATTAAAAACAGCGATTGTTACCGACGCGCGTGAAACCGACGATGACCTGAAGCCTTCTGAAGATTTGATAAAACTGGGAGCGAGTAACCTGTGTTTTTCCAAAGATACCGGAGAAATTGCTCGGATTCTCTTGCATACAAAACCAGAGTTGTTGTTTGGCAGCGCCTTTGAATTATGCCTGAATATTCCTCAGATGGTTGTGTCGTATCCGTCGAATGCTCCGGTTATATTGCGTCGGTGTGATATAGGTTATACCGGAGCGCTGTGCGTTATGGAGGACGTGAGCAATCTCATCATTGCAAATGATCGGCAACGAGGATTTTCTGAAAAATAAAACAAAAAGAGAGTTGATAAAAGTTTTTTTCAATGCTATTGTGCTAAACACATAATTTTAATAAGATTTTTAATTCGTAATAAACGTAAAAACAGGAGAGCTATTATGCAAAATGCGTTAACTAAAGACGCGGTATTCCGCAACATTGAACTCACCGAGAAATTGTTCAACGCCGGTGTCGCTATTGACGACAAAGTCTTGCAGGAACTTGATTACAAAAATCAGTGCCTTGAACAAGTGCACGGGTGTTTCAACATGAATCATAACTCGCACACCGCGACCAAGTTGCCGAATTCGTTTCGGGACGAAACCGGATACAGTTTCGGGATTACCTATGATCCAAAGTCTCATTATTCTATTTTGAGCAAGCAGGGTCTTTATTACCTGTATGACAACGGACACACGGTCTTTGAGATTTTCTTTCAGCAAAAACCCAAATACTACGATAAACTCACCTCAGACGGTACGCCTATGTCGCGGATAGCCCAATATGTGGGCAGGAGCAAGATTACTATTACCTACAGCAACGAATGTTCCCTGGGCGAAAAAGGGCTGGATTGCCTGTTTTGCAACATAAACGCGACTCGCAATACTTACGCAGAGTTGGAAGGGTTAAAGTGGAAAACCGCGCGGCAAATTGCAGAGACCACCAAAGCGGCTTATGACGAAGGCTATCGAAGACTCACGGTTACCGGCGGATTTATCCCCGAACGGCGGGAAGTGGATTATTATATTGACGTGGCAGAAGAAATCCAAAAAGAAACCGGACTTGAAGACTTTGGCGGGACAGCCTGTATCGGTGCGCCTCTGGATTTAGGCGTTATTGACCGCTACAAAGAAGCCGGATACAGCAGCATTGCGACAAACATGGAAATCTGGGACTCAAACATGTTTAAAACTATTTGTCCCGGCAAAGAAGAACTCTGCGGAGGACGGCAAAACTGGATAAACGCGCTGAAGCACGAGGTCGCCGTATTCGGCAAGGGACACGTGCGCTCGTACTTTGTCGCCGGTATTGAGCCAAAGGCGAGCCTGCTTGAAGGAATCGAATATCTGATCGAAGCAGGCGTGGTTGCCATTCCGCTTCAGTGGAACCCGAATCCTGGTTCAGCGTTGGAGGGACACCGTGCGCCCACCGCCGAATGGTACCACGACGTATATTTGAAGACATACACTTTGTTGCGAAAGCACGGTTTTTCACACGAGAATTTTTACAACACGACCAACGGAGAAGAGACCGTATTCGACTATCTATACAACGTTGATTGTGACATTCTGCCGTGGGAACGAGACATTTATCGTTCCCTTGAAGCAAAAAGCGCTTAAAGGTAAAGGAATTTATTATGCGTATAATTACGGTAAAAAATCGATTTTCTACGATACTGTCGATTTTGGTCTTAACCGGCATCGTGTTAATCGGCGCTTCCGGCTGCTCCAAAAAAACTGCGGCGGCAACCACCGCTTCAGACGCGCTTGCGGTCCGCATAGGAACGGATAGCGGTGTCTTTTCATACCAGATTCGGGTTGCTAAAAACCAAGGATTTTTTGAAAAGTATCATATCAACGCGGACATTTCGACCTATGCGTATGGCATAGATACCATAAACGCGGCGATTCTCGGCGAGACTGACGCGGCACAGGGTATGGATTATGCCGTCGCGTCCCGTTTTTCCGAGAGCAACAAACTGCGTATCGTGGCATATGTCGGCGGGTACGGATACAACGCGTCCGAACTGGTTGTGCGGGACAACAGCATAAAAACTCCCGCCGATTTGAAAGGACGTAAACTCGGCGTTACCAAAGGCACGGTCAACGAATATGTTTGGGGACTGCTTCTCAAAACATATCATTTGACTCCGAAAGACGTTCAGCAGGTATACCTCAGTTCAAACGCCGAACTTATTGCGGCATATTACAGCCGCGACGTGGACAGCATTTGGGCAGGCTCAACGATATGGGACGCGACGTCTGAAATCCCCAATAACCGCAGCTTGGGAGACTATTCATTGATTGACTTCAAAATGCGGGGTTATTTCATGCTCGATGCGGACTTTATCGCGCAGCACCCGGACGGGGCGGCGCGCTTGCTCAAAGCGCTGGATGAAGCAAATGAGTACATAAAACAGAACCCGAAGCAAACCGCCCGGCTGATTTATGAAGAATTAAAGATACCTGAAACCGGTGCGCTGGATGATATTCAAAAGTTCCAGTTTGACCTACGTTTGTATCAGGAAGACCTTGACCATATAACAAATGTGGCAAACTGGTCTATTGAAAACGGACTTATCAAAAATCGGTACGATATCAGGGATTTCGTAGATATAAAGCCTCTGCAAAACGCATTCCCGGACCGGGTTACCATAACGAATTAAAACACCGTGACTATGATTGAAGTCAATCCTAGTCTACGATTGATTCCTATCGTAGACTAGGATTGACTTCAACTGTAACTAGAGTTGACCTCTATCCTAGGCAGTGTGGACTGGATAAGGGAAAAGAGGTAAAATAGAGGCATGAAAAGAAATGAAGGCATTCACCGGCACGATATAAGCGACGAGGCGCGGGAACGGATAAAAGAACTGCTGCCCGGACAGGCAGGGAAACGCGGGGGAGTGGCGAAAGACAACCGCTTGTTTATCAACGCGGCAGCGTGGCAGACGCGCACAGGCGCTCCGTGGAGGGATATACCGCCAGAATTCGGGAACTGGAACAGCATACACAAGCGGTTTTGCCGCTGGCGGGATAAGGGAATATGGAAAACGCTGGCGGATGCCGCAATAGGCGAGCCTGCCGGGGATATCCGTATGATAGATTCGACGTATATCAAGGCGCATGCGGGGCACGCGGCGGCACTCAGGATATTAGCCGCACAAAAGGGGGCTGAACAGCAAATTGCACTTGGCAGTTGACGAGTACGGGATGCCGGCAAGCGGCATTGTGACAAGCGGTACTGTCGCGGACTGCAGCCAAGCGCCTCTCCTTATGGAGGATTTGGAAGCGGAAGCGTTCCTTGCGGACAAGGCGTATGACACGAACGAGCTGCTCGATA
>NZ_BBPW01000075.1:0-3733 GCF_001028545.1 Treponema endosymbiont of Eucomonympha sp.
CGACAGTGCCTACAAGGACCCCTAACGTTACCCGTAGGATATCGCGGAACTCGGACGTTCGGCTCCCGCCGAACGCGCTTGCGTCAGCGGCGAAATGCGGTATAGTACTGGTGCGGTACGGCTTGCGGCAGTTCCCTGAAGGAACTCCGCAGAGGAGGCAGATATGAATGCAAAACGCGTAATCGCCGCGGGCGCGGCTCTGGCGGCGGGCGCGCTGGGAATCGGGGCGGTCGCGCAGGAACTCATGCCGGGCGCGCACAGTGAGGAGGCGGGCGCGGAACGCTTCGCGTTATCGGGAGCGAAGCACGACGACGGGGACTACGATTTCTATTTCAGGAACGGCGCGCATATAAGCGGGGACTGCGACGGCTACGATTCGTGGCCGGGCGGCGTAACGTATATTTACGAATATCGCCGGGTCGACATTCAAAAGTGGTCGGAACGGCTCAGCGCGGCGGGAATCGCGCACGCGACGCACAAAACGCCCAACTGGTTCAGGTATTGCTGGGTGCGCTTCGACACGAAGCTGCTGAACGGCGTCGGGTGGGAGGGCGAAGGGAAGAACCTTGACTACAACGACGAAGCGGACATTCTGGCGAACGGAAGGCAGATACGCGTCAAGGACGTGTGGTCACTGCACTATGCGCGGGCGCGCGAAGGCTTTAACAGCTCGTTTGCCGCTGATTCCGTTCAGAACCTCGTCCAAAGGACTTCCGAAGCCCAGAAGTGGCGGGACACGCCGGCAATCCTCCTCATATTCCTGGGGCAGGACAAAGACGAGCACGCAAAAACCGCGGAGGCTTTGAAGGGCGCGGGCGTCTCCGTCATAGCGAGTTTCAGCGCGGGAACCGCCCCCTATATTATTATGGACGCGAGCAACATTTCGTGGTTTGCCTATTACCAGTGAGCGGCTATGCCCGCGCGGGGCGCGGGCATCGATCGGGGTTGCCGAGGGCGCGCGGCAAACTCCGCATAGCGGCAAGCATTTGCCGGGTCTGCCGAGCGGGTTTTGCGGGCGGTTTCCGCGCAGTTGCCTACCGAGCAGACTTGCCGAAGGGCGCGAACCAAACGCAGACTCCAAGCACGCCCGTGTCGGGAGCGCCGCGTTCGGCTTTGCCTATATGCCGCGCGGAGCGCGCGTTTATCTATATGCCGAGTTTCTTCAAGAAACTCGGACGTTACCCCGCGCGAAGCACGCATTTATCTATATGCCGAGTTTCCTCAAGAAACTCGAACGTTACCCGTGCGGAGCACGCGTTTATCTATATGCCGAGTTTCCTCAAGAAACTCGAACGTTACCCCCGCGCTCCGCGCGGGGGTAACGCAATAGACAGAGCACGTTTTTTTAGTGTATGGTAGCGCTACTCATGCATAAAAATGCCGAATCACTTGTTCGGGCGTCCGCCGGCGCGAATGCCCTGCCCCTTTCCTCATGCGGCAGCGTCGTCGCGGGAAACCGAAGCGGGAGCCGCGCGCCGTGAACAGAAAAGTGCTGCTGCTTGAAGCGGACTACAAGAACAGATACCCCCCTATCGGACTGATGAAGCTTGCGACATACCACAAGCGGCTGGGCGACTCGGTGCGCTTTTTCAAAGGCAGGGTCAGGGATTTCATCGTCGTCGACGTTGTCGAGACCGCGATAGAGAAGTTCCGCCAGATCGACCCCGCGACGGAGTGGCAGCACTGCTACCGGCAACTGGAAGACGCCGTCAAAAACGGCATATTCGCCGGCGTGCAGGAAGCGGTGCGCGCGTCCGCTCACGCCGCGAAGCTCTTTCTGTGGGCTGAGTATTACCGCGAGTTCTATATATCGGGGGAATACAAAAAGCACCCGAAGTGGGACCGGGTATGCGTTACGTCGCTGTTTACGTTCCAGTGGGAGAGAACCGTAGCCGTCATAAAGGACGCGAAAGTGCTGGTGAAAGACCGCTCGGAACTGCGCGTGGGCGGCATTCTGGCGACGGTCATGCACAACGAGCTGGCGGCGGAAACCGGCATACGCTCGCACAAGGGGCTGCTCAAGTGCCCCGGCGCGCTCGACGACAACGATATTATCATAGACACCCTGCCGCTCGACTACTCCATTCTCTTCGACACCGACTATGTGTATTCGGCGGGCAACGCGTTTTACGCGTATACGACGCGGGGCTGCCCGAACCGCTGCTCGTTCTGCGTGGTGCCGGTGCTGGAGCCGCCGCCCTTCAACTCGTACATACCGATAGTCGAGCAGATAAACGACGCGAGGCAGCGCTATGGCGACAAGCTGAACCTGCTGCTTATGGACAACAACGTGCTGGCGTCTGAGCATTTCAGCCGGATCATCGACGACATAAAGGCGTGCGGGTTTGGGAAAGGCAGCAGGTTTACCGAGCCTGACTACCTGAAGCTCTATATAGCGCATTTGGAGAGCGGCGAAGACGACCGGCTGTATTCCCGCGCGGTGCACGCGTGCTATCAGCGGGTGCTGGGAAAGCTGCGGCGCGAGGACCGGGGAGCCGTATACAACATACTGCGCGACGCGCGCCTGCTCGACGTCTGCACCTGCACCAAAAGCGCGCTGCTCGGCGCGTATCCCGCCGTAAACGAATTCGTCAAGCAGCACCGGTTCCCGTCGAGGACGCTGCGCTCGGTCGACTTCAACCAGGGGCTCGACGCGAGCCTTTTGAGCGAGGAGCGGGTGAAGCTGCTGTCGGAAGTCGAAATCAACCCGCTGCGGATAGCCTTCGACACGCTGCAGGAGAAAGACATATATTCCCGAGCGGTGCGGCTCTGCGCGAAATACGGCATGCCGTCGCTGTCCAACTATATGCTGTACAACGAGAAAGACACGCCGGACGATCTGTACCTCAGGCTGGAAATCAACATACTGCTCTGCGATGAGCTGGATATAGCCATTTACTCGTTCCCCATGAAGTATCACCCGATAGCGGGCGACTTCAGCAAAAACCGCGACTATATGGGGAAGCACTGGAACCGGAAATATATCAGGGCGGTGCAGAGCATCCTGAACGCGACGAAGGGGAAAATCGGCAGGGGCAGAAGCTTCTTTTATGAGGCCTTCGGAAAGACGCTCGAAGACTATCATCTGCTGCTGCTGCTGCCGGAACTCTACCTGCTGTACCGCTTCTTTTTCCGGCACCTCGGCTATACGGCGCAGTGGTATGACGCCTACGCGCGCCTCAGCGAGGCGGAGCGGGCGGAGTTCTTCGCGCTGGCAAAAGACAACCATTTCAGAGTTGCGACGTTCAACTCGCTGAAGAACGAGCGCATAAAGGACTTATACCGGCACTACGTGTGGCTCGACCGGAACGAAATGCCGGACACCAGCACGGAGCTCGGCAGGCAGAAGGCGGAATTCGACGCGAGCGTCAAAAAGCGCAGAAAATGGCAGAATATCTGAGCGCCAAGCGTTCCCAGTAGGGAACGTCCGAGTTCTCTGAAAGAACTCGGCATATAGACGGCGGCGCGCTTACCGAGTTTGCGCCGCTTCTGCTTACCGCACACTCGCGGCGCATAAAGGCGGGATAGAGGTGAAGCGGACGCCGAGTGGTTCGGCATGACGTATAAGGCAGACAAGGCGGCGGCTCGCCGCGTCAAAGAGCTGGTCGCGGCGGGCGCGTATCCGGCGCGGCTGTGGGAGCGTTCGGCGTAAGCCGAACGGCGCAGTACAGAAGCAGCGTACTGAACAGGAAGCCGACCCCTGCACGGACAGGCGTGAAACACACACTCGAAC
>NZ_BBPW01000076.1:0-4020 GCF_001028545.1 Treponema endosymbiont of Eucomonympha sp.
GCCGTAAGCCAGCATTGCGTCTCGCCTGTCGTGTCTCCGCAGGTCGGTAGCGTCCGGGCTTACCGTTTTTTAGCCGTTTTGCTGCCGTTTTTACGGTAAGTAAAGTAAACTTTTCCTAGGTAGTGTGGACTGGAAGGTAGAGGAACAAACACCTGACATGAATGGCGGCGATGAAGGAAGCGGTGAGCTTTGCATAGCGCGTAGCAATTCCCCGCCAGCGCTTGAGGGCACGGAAGACGTTTTCAATGACGTGCCGCGCCCGATACAGTTCATGACTGTACGCTCTTTGCTCTTTCCGGCTTTTAACCGGAGGGATGACTGCTGCTATATCCGCTTCTTTAAGCATATCGAGCAGTTCGTTCGTGTCATGCGCCTTGTCCGCAAGGAACGCTTCCGCCTCCAAATCCTCCATAAGGAGAGGCGCTTGATTACAATCCGCGACAGTACCGCTTGTCACAATGCCGCCTGCCGGTATCCCGTACTCGTCAACCACAAGGTGTAATTTGCTGTTTAGCCCCCTTTTGTGCGGCTGATATCCTCACCTGCCGCCTCGTGCGCCGCATGCGCTTTTATATACGCCGAATCTATCATACGGGTATCCCCGGCAGGCTCGCCTACTGCGGCGTCCGCCGGCGTTTTCCCTATTCCTTTGTCCCGCCGGCGGCAAAACCGCTTGTGCACGCTGTTCCGGTTCCCGAATTCGGGCAGCACGTCTCTCCGCGGAGCGCCCGTGCGTGTCTGCCACGCTGCCGCGTTGATAAACAGGCGGTTGTCTTTCGCCGCTCCCCTGTGCTTCCCTGCCTGTCCGGGCAGCAGGTCTTTTATCCGTTCCCGCGCCTCGTCGCTTATATCGTGCCGGTGAATGCCTTCATTTCTTTTCACGACGCAAGAAAAACCGAGTCTGTCGGTGCACCTCGCGATTTATACAATTCGTCTGCGTGCTCGTGTGCGGGAAACGCTCGTCGAGCAGATCGAGCAAGCCCAAGTCTTGTATGATAAATGCGTCATTTGACGCGGAGCGAGAAGCCGCCGATTCCAATATACGCGGCGTCTGCACCGTAGCTATAAGCGTACCGGAGTTTTTCGGGGGAACCGGCGAGGGACAAGCAGTTCGTCCGTCAAACCGACCCTGTCTGCGTTTCGGCTTCCTGCGTCTCGTTTCTAGCGGCACGGCGCTTTTGGAGCGCACGGTCAAGATTGTTAGCAAACAGCGTTAAATCTTTGCGAGAATACGTGTGCGTTTTTTCGGGAACGACACCTGTTTCAAACAGGTGCAGGTGAAAATTGCGGAGGGAAACCCGCTCCTGGACATTTTCGCTTGAATACTCAATGCCGCGATCGTTCAACACGGTGATGCGTTTTTCAACGAGCCGTGCGGCAAGCTGAATATCGCGCGTAACGGCAATATCATTTTCCGTGACATGCGCAACGATATACTCGTCCGCACTGCTTTCGTGTTTGCCAGTAACAATCATCGTGAATAGGTTGTTTGGAGGAATCGGAATGAGGCGGTTTGCGACAAACTTAAGCGGGATATACAGCCGATTCGCAAATCGTTCAATCATCTGACGGACCGGTATCGGGCAAGAATCTGCGTCAATCCAAATTGTCAAGTAGCGCCCGGTCAATTTTTTCTATCATCCTGAGCGTCAAACGCTCGGATTCAATTAAATCTTCGGTGAGAGGGATCTGTTTTGCGATTTGCGCCAGCTTTTTTTCTTTATACAATTCATCGCACAGCATAATGCCCGATAGAATGGCGACCTGCAATGAATTAGTTATCGTTGCTCCGGAACTGTTTTCAACAAGGTGTACCATTTTTTTATAGTTATCGAGCAAAAACTCCAAATGCTGACTGTCTTCCCTCGCTTCGACAGAGAAAAGTGCCCCAAGGACATCAATTCGCAAAACACCCATGTTCAGAATATATCAAACTGAGTTTCTGGAATGGGCTGACGCGCTATGCTTTCCGTGTTTGACGGCGTATCCGAATATTCTTGCGTATGCTCTGTCGTCGCAAATAATTCAGCGGAATGTTCCGCCGACTGATATTCCTGCGGTGTATTTACCGACGATTCGCCCGTAGATTCTGTCAGAATTTCTGAACCTCCCGGTGACTGAATAGCACCGAATTCTTGCGTTAAATCCGTTTCAATACACCCAACTGTTTCAAGCCGCTCAAGCGCATGAAGCAGACTTTGCTCAATTTGCGTTTGGTTGCCTTGGTATTCTGCGATTTTGCGGTGCAATACTTCTTTTTCGGCTTTGAGGTACTCGCAGTCCGTTTGAAGCTTTTTGTTTTCTTCCACAAGAACGCTAATTTTAGTTACCGCTAATTCAACTTTCTGGTCAAGAAGCTGAATCTGATTCAACGTAATCATATTATACCTCTGTTATGTATTTCTTTGCGATGTCAACAACTGCTTTAAACGCTGTAGTGTCCTCTATCGCCATATTTGATAATGCTTTTCGGTTGATTGCGATACCAGCTTTTGTGAGCCCCTCGACAAACCGCGAATAGGTTAATCCCTCCGCTCGTATCGCTGCGTTAAGGCGTATAATCCACAGCGAACGCATATCACCTTTTCGGTCACGCCGACTCACATACGCATGAACCAGCGCGTGGGTTACCGCCTCTTTTGCTGCCTTATAGTTTGTTCCACGCCGTCCGGTAAACCCTTTTGCCAGTTTTAAAATCTTGATGCGGCGGTTTTTTCGTTTTGTGCCGTCAGTCGCTCTTGGCATTTATTTCTCCTTAAAAAATCCTCTTATCCGTATGGCAACATCTGCTTTTGGATTTTCGCGGTATCTGCCTTGCTCAAAATTCCTGTGCCGCGAAGATGTCTTTTCCGTTTTGTAGTTTTTTTCGTTAGGATGTGACGAAGGTTCATTTTTTTGTACTTCACTTTTCCGCTACCGGTTAAACTAAATCGCTTTGCGGCAGAGCGTTTCGTTTTCATCTTAGGCATTTTGTACTCCCGCTTGTTTTTTCGACTTCGGACTCAGCATCATCGACATAAACTTACCTTCCATTATTGGCTGTTTTTCAACAACATATTCGCCTTCAATGCGTGTCAGAACTTTCTTAAGAACGTCTAGCCCCAACTCGGTGTGTGCAAGTTCGCGTCCGCGAAATCGAATCGTAACTTTTACCTTGTTACCTTCGTCCAAAAATTCTTTCGTGTGTTTTGCCTTGAAATCAATATCGCCTGCGCTAATTTTTGGCTGCATTCTGATTTCTTTTAATTTCGACTGTTTTTGTTTCTTTTTGGACTCCCGCTGTTTTTTTTCTAAATCAAAACAATACTTGCCGTAATCAAGTATCTTGCATACCGGAGGCTTTGCTTGCGGCGCAACTTCTACCAAGTCAAGCTGTCGCTCGCGAGCTATGTTGAACGCCTCCTGAGTGGATAAGATTCCCCCCGCATTGCCTTCATCATCAATTAACCGAACTTCCCGCACACGAATCTGTCCGTTGATTCGCAAATCTCTGTTATCCGCCAACGATACTCCTTAAATTATCGCCTTCAAAAGGTCATATATACTAAGCATATACTTTATCAAAAATAACTGCAATATGTCTAGTAGGCAAATTGTATTGTTAAGACAAGTATTTTTCTTTTCCAAATAAAGAACCCCCGCAGCAAGCTGTGGGATACCAGACCACAGAAAAAACTAAATAAAGCAAGCGTGATATAGCAAACAAATTTTTTGAATGCGAAGAGCAACGAAAGCAAGCCTCGCTTATAATATGGAGCGCGTCCATATTCTGGGAACGGGCATCCCCGTCAGTCGGAAAGAACCTTCTCGGCGGGCTCGTAAATGGAAAGTTCCGGTTAACCCTCTCGGCAGCTTCGTGCTTGATAACTCGACGGACGGGCACCCTAAAGCCGCTAGGCAGTGTGGACTGGATAGGGGAAAAGAGGTAAAATAGAAGCATGAAAAGAAATGAAGGCATTCACCGGCACGATATAAGCGACGAGGCGTGGGAACGGATAAAAGACCTGCTGCCCGGACAGG
>NZ_BBPW01000077.1:0-4206 GCF_001028545.1 Treponema endosymbiont of Eucomonympha sp.
ATACCGGCAGGCGGCATTGTGACAAGCGGTACTGTCGCGGACTGTAGCCAAGCGCCTCTCCTTATGGAGGATTTGGAGGCGGAAGCGTTCCTTGCGGACAAAGCGTATGACACGAACGAACTGCTCGGCATGTTTAAGGAAGCAGATATAGCAGCCGTCATCCCTCCGGTTAAAAGCCGGAAAGAGCAGAGAGCGTACAGTCATGAACTGTATCGGGCGCGGCACGTCATTGAAAACGTCTTCCGCGCCCTCAAGCGTTGGCGGGGAATTGCCACACGCTACGCAAAGCTCACCGCTTCCTTCATCGCCGCCATTCATGTCAGGTGTTTTCCTCTATATACCTCTTCCAGTCAACACTACCTAGAGTTTGCCTCTGCTACACTACATTTTCCACCCGTAGGCATGTAGTCAAACTACAAAAAAAACTACGTTGCCTACATATTTGTACTACCAATACAAACGGGCAAAGTAGGCAAACCGCCGAGCCAGCGGGGAGTACAGGCAGGCAGGGCGGCAGCCGATAAGCTAAAAAAACGGTGTAAAAGGATATTAAGTGGACAATACGCCTGAATGTTTTCGCGGAGCGATAGGCAACCGCGGCAAGTCCGCCCGCAATCAAGGGCGCAAACTTAAAATCTTTCGCAAGCTGTGCAAAGACAACAACACGGGGCGATCGGATATGCAGAACCTTATACGCTCGCTTATTTCCATGCCGCAGGCGGAACTGCTGAAGGCGCAGAAGAACAAGAACGCCTCGATGATTGAGCTTGTTGTTATCAATACGCTGCTGAAATCGCACAATCGCGGACTGCCGCGCGAGCTTTTTGAACTGCTTGAGGCCGCATACGGCAAGGAACTTCCGCCCGCAATAACCAACAATCTGAATATAAGCGCCCCGGCGGCGGAAATGACGCCCGACGAGCGCAAGGCGCTGCTCGATGAATATATCGCGTCAACAACTAATTGACGACTGCCTTTTGCAGGACAGCGCCTCTGTCGACATGAATTATGGCAATTCGGGACATGTTCCACCCGCCGCGGCAACACAGCGCGGCGGTTTTTTATGCCCCGACGACTTCCCCGCAGACTGCAAAAACTGCCCTCTTTCACCGCCGTGTACACAGGCTAATCTTTGGCTAATTCCTTTATGCTTAATTTACACGCCATTTCTTGATTTACACGTCGTTTGCGGCTTTTGCCATACCAAACACTCCACGTTGAAAAAGACGTGGACACGATACCCAAATCTATACCCGAACACACACTTGACAAGCAAAACGCAATAAACTATAGTAACAATATCTACCTTATTTTAGCGTCTTATGGTGAACATATAAAATGATGCTAACTCTATATAATATGCGAGATTAGCTCATTTGGATAATCCAGCCACTTCAATTCATAAGCATTACGCAGGATAATGCCTTCCAGTTCCTCCCGATGATGACCGAGAAAACGCAATAATTGATATTCACTTCCGTATCTTGACCTCATTTCTGCCATAAAGAGCCTCCAGTTGGTTTTGTAACGGCTGCGTCTGTCCCCGAAGCCTTTCCGCTCTATCATAGCAAACGCTCGGCGGGTTCGTCAACGCTTTTCTCGCTGTTTCTGCGCACCGAAGCGGCTATGCCCTTACGCAGGGTTCCCTGCACGGGTAGCGTCGTTGACTTTTTCTCCGCAGGCGTACTAAAATCGGCGGCGCTGGGTGGGGGCGAGGTGCCTCCCGTCTTTTTTTTATAGCCGCAGTCGGCGCATGCAGAGACTGCCCGCGTGGAGCGAGTCAGGAGGACGGATATGAAAAACAAGCTGCCGCCCGAAGAGCGGTTCTGGGTGCCGGCTTCCGGCGCGTGCCCGCCGTTCCCGCGCCGCGAGGGGGCGGCGAAGCGCATTCTGTGGGGAATCACCGGCAGCCTCTCCGCATGCGAAGGGGCGGAACTCGCCCGCCGTTTGACCGCGCGCGGATTCTCCGTGCAGGCGCTCATGGCTGCGGGCACCGAGCGGTCTATCACGCCGCTCGCGCTCCAGACGCTGACGAACTGCACGGTCTATGCCGACGCTCCCGAATCGTCCGCGCATGAGGACGCGCGCCGCATATCGCTCGCGCAGGACGCCGACCTCGCGCTGATTGCGCCCGCGACGGCGAATGTTATCGGGAAGCTGGCAGCGGGAATAGCCGACACGCTGCTGAGCGCCGCCGTCATGGCGATTCGGGGGAAGCCCGTATTGCTGTGCCCCGCAATGAATCCCGCCGTGTACGAAAACCCCGCGGTGCAGGACAATATCGGGCGGCTCAAGCGCTACGGCTACCGCATAGTGGAGCCGAAAGACGGGCTGTCCGCCGGCGGCGGCACGGAGAAAGGCGCGCTTGCGGACGCGGAGGTTATCGTCGAAGCCGTCGTCAGGGAGCTGGGCGCATGAATCCGGCGGACGGCGGCGAACAGCTCTCCGGCTATTTCGACTGGGCGGCGACCGCCCCTCCCGACCGCGACCTCGCGCTTGAAAGCGCGGAACTGTCGCTTTCGGTCTTCGGCAACCCGTCGAGCCTGCACCGAGAGGGGAAACGCGCTCGCGACAAGCTGGAAGAGGCGCGTGCGCGGCTGGCGCTGGTTATGGGCGTTCCGGCGGACACGCTGTACTTTACGTCGGGCGGCACCGAGGCGAACCACCTGCCGCTGCTCGCGCTGCTCCGCCGACCGCGCCCTGCCGCCGTTGCGGTGAGCGCAATAGAGCACCCCTCCGTCCGCGAAATGGCGGAATCGCTTAAAGCCGCGGGCTGGCGCGTCGACGTCGTCAGGAGCGATTCCCGCGGCGTCGTTACGCCGGACGCGGTGCTGGACGCGGTGGCGGGCGACACAGCGCTCGTGTGCGTCATGGCGGCAAACAACGAGACCGGAGCCATTCAGCCGGTGTCAGGCATTGCGGACGCGCTCGCCTCCTTGCGGGGACGCCGCCCCCTGCTGCACGTCGACTGCGTGCAGGCGGCGGGGAAAATCCCGCTCGCCCTTACCCGCGCGGGAATAGACAGCGCGGCGTTCAGCGCCCACAAGCTCGGCGGCGCGCGCGGAAGCGGGCTGCTCTACCTTGCCAAGCCGTTCAGCCCCTTCGCGCGCGGCGGGGGGCAGGAAGGCGGCATACGGAGCGGCACGGAAAACCTTGCGGGCGCGTGGGCGCTTTCCCGCTGTTTCGAGCGATACTATCTCTCGCCGGAAGCGGAACGCGACAATCCCGCCGTATACGGGCGCTTCCTGCAGGCAAAAGAGGACGCCGCCTCGTTCGTCGCGCGGCTCCGAGCCGTCCCCGGCTGCACGCTCGTCCCCGATATGCGCGGGGAGACGGACGGCTCGCCCGACGCGGACGCGCTCTATTCGCCGTGGATTGTGCAGGCGGCGTTTCGGGACGTTCCCGGACAGGCGTTTGTCCGCGCGCTCGACGCCAAGGGCTTCGCCGTGTCTACCGGCGCCGCCTGCTCGCTGCGCCGCGCGGGCGGGACCGGCGCGCGCCCGATTCTCGCGGCTATGGGCGTCCCCGAACAGGTCGCCGCAAACGCGGTGCGGTTCTCGTTCGGGCACCGCAGCGCTCCGGCGGATATCGACGCGCTTCTCAGCGCGGTGCGGGACACGGCGGCGGCGTTCGACGTTACCTGCGCTGCGCACGGGTAAAAACGGAGTCGCCGCACGCCCGTAGGCGTACTACCGAGTTTGCTCCGCAAACTCGCGGCATAGAGGCTTTGTCCATATACCTTCACCGATAGGCAGGATTATCTCTAACGCTCCCTTCTATGCGCCGTGCTCTGCTCCGCCAGTCGGAAAGAACCTTCCCGGCGGACTCGCAAGTGAAAAGTTCCGGTTAACCCGCTCGGCAACTTCGTGCTCGGCAAGTCGGCGGACGGGCGCCCTAAAGCCGCTAGGCAGTGTGGACTAAAGAAAGGAAAAGAGGTAAAATAGGAGCATGAAAGGAAATAAAGGCATTCACCGGCACGATATAAGCGACGAGGCGTGGGAACGGATAAAAGAACTGCTGCCCGGACAGGCAGGGAAGCACGGGGGAGTGGCGAAAGACAACCGCTTGTTTATTAACGCGGTAGCGTGGCAGACGCGCACGGGCGCTCCGTGGAGGGATATACCGCCAGAATTCGGAAATTGGAACAGCATACACAAGCGGTTTTGCCGCTGGCGGGACAAGGGAATATGGAGAATGCTGGCGGAC
>NZ_BBPW01000078.1:0-3638 GCF_001028545.1 Treponema endosymbiont of Eucomonympha sp.
GGAAAACACCTGATATGAATAGCAACGATGAAGGAAACGGTAAGCTTTGCATAGCGCGTAGCGATTCCTCGCCAGCGTTTGAGGGTGCCGAAAACGATTTTAATGAAATATTCCATAGTTTGCTGTGAAGTATTTCATTCATATCTCCCTTTTTACCTCTCTCCTCCTCTTTAGTCCACACTGCCTAGGTATGTAATACCCGTTTTCCTGACCTTCGCCTTTGACAGTAACTTGTGTCTTTTGAGTACCTTCTATTCCTTTTCCTCTGTTTACTACAGGAAGCAGCGTCACCTCTGTAGAAGAAATAGGTTGAAGAATACCACCATCGATAGAAACAAACATTCCTGTATTCACAGCAAACAAGGATTTTGCTTCTATTGCTGTCGTTCCAACGACGTCCTCTACACCATTTGCAGTAAACTCAACAGCTTTTACCGCCGGTGTTATGCCTACTTCGTCAGTAAAGTCAGCATATCCGTTGGTGTCTGCATTTTCTGCCAGTACAACTTTAATCTTAGGGTTATCCCTCTTATCAGACCGGTTTTCTATTGTTACTTCAGTACCAACAGCAGACGCCGCGGTTGTTTCATCAACGAAGATTTCGTAGTTAGATGCTGCTATGGCTGGAAATCCAACAGCAGTCAATTTCAACGCTGTCGTTCCCCTTCCGGCTTCGCCCTTCGCCTCAAACGTAACGCTAAAAGGAACAGCCGGTGTTATGCCTACTGATTGTGCGTAATCTCCTTCGTTTCCAACGTAATATCCTTCGCTGGTTCCCGCATCAAAGCTGCCTTCCGTTTTTACCGTTCCATCTTTGTTTTGTACTTCATCTGCGTTTTTTACTTCCACCGTAACCGACTTATTACCGTTGTTTCTATTGGTAATAGAAACAACGCCGTCTACTACCGGTGTTAGTGTTGATTCGCCGTCAGACCCAACCCTAACCCAAACCCGCGCAAGCTTTACCTTAGCGTTGGCCGGCGTTACGGTAAGTTCCGTTGTTCCTCTGTCGGCATTGTCGTTTTTCGCTTTAACCTCTACCTGTACCGGTTCCGCATAGTAAACCGGTACGGTTACGCTAACATGATACTCATAGGGCACGGCATCATCGGGTTCGCTGCTTAAATCAAAAGAAACATAACCGTTTGCGGTTATCGGCGTGCTGATACCGACAGAATAAACATGCCAATAAGTACCGGCGTCAAATTCTTCATAATCTACAGCGTGTACCTTCTGAAGAGAAATAGGAGTTTCGTTTGACTCATCGCCAGAAATCGTATAAACGACGTCCTGCGGTGTAGAATTGTCAAAATTACCCTCGCTCAACGCAAACCACAGCGTGGTCGTTGTCGCATGCGTTCCGCCTTGTCCTTTTCTTGCCTTTGACACCGGCCGATACTCGGTATGGTCGGTGTGATCAGTCGGCGGCACTATCACAGGCGGTACCTCAGACGGCGACACTGTCACATAGATATTATCCGGCTCATTCTTGCACGCGCCAAACGCTCCTAACATAATAGAAGCAAACAGAGCCACAGTAACCTTTTTCATCATTTTTCCTTCCTTTCCTTAAACTTTGATTTTCGACACTCATTCAGCTCAGCAAACGCTCTTTCTTCCTCATTTCCCGCTTAATCCATAACGCGGACAAGACAGCCGCCGTGCCCGCATTGGCGGAATACGGCTACAGTAGCCCTCATTATTACAAGCCCTTTTTATGCCTTACTTCATCCTGCTCCTCCCTTCCGCGCACACCGACCGCATTAAACCCCGCCTCCCGCTTATGCAACAAACCCGGTTTATCCTCCTTGTTTCCTGTTCAGTTTCCCGCTAAACGTTACAGTATGTAACAATGATACAAGTTCAATTGCGCAGTGTCAATAGTTTGCGCGTAGATTTTCAAAAAAATAATGAAAAAAAACGCTTTGTCCGCTTCCGCAATTCGGCGCCGGCGAAGCTGAGGCAAGGTTCCGTCAAGCTGCGGCGTGCGGCAGTTCCTTCAAGGAATTCGGTCGTTACCCGCGTGCCGCACTTCCGCTTTGCCTATGTGCCGAGTTTCTTCAAGAAACTCGGACGTTCGGCTACTGCCGAACGCGTTGACTATCCCGTGTCTTTCGCGCTAGGCTACGGCGCGTAAATGCTGAATTCAGCAGGAGGACGGACGCATGGCAGGAAAAATCGTAAACAACTATGGGAGCCTTCCCGTGGTATTCGTGTCGGGGAACGGGGCGACGCTCACCGACGACAAAGGCAAGCGCTATATCGACTTCGTCGCCGGAATCGGCGTCAACTGCCTCGGGCACGGGCACCCTGCGCTGGTGCGCGCCGTGCAGACGCAGGCGGCGAAAGCCCTGCACGTTTCAAACTATTACAACTCCGACAAAGGGTTGGCGTTCGCGGACGCGCTGCTGGAAGCGAGCGGAATGGAGCGCGTGTATTTCGGCAATTCGGGCGCAGAGGCGAACGAGGCGGCAATTAAGCTGGCGCGGAAATACGGCTGGCTTGCGACCGAGGCGGTGAAAAAAGCGCGTGGCGCGGCGGGTGTCCCCGCACGGAACGAGGTAGTAACGCTCGAAAACTCGTTCCACGGGCGAACGCTTGCCGCGCTGGCGGCGACCGGTCAGGACACCTTCCACCCGCCGTGCTTTGCACCCTATCCCGCCGGCTTCCGCGCGATTCCGGCGAACGACTTTGCCGCGCTCGAGGCGGCGTTTGACGAGACAACTTGCGCCCTCATGCTGGAATGCGTGCAGGGCGAAGGCGGCGTCAACCTGCTGGACGCGCGCTGGGCGCAAGCCGCCGCCGCCGCCGCACGGAAAGCGGGCGCGCTCGTCATTGCGGACGAAGTGCAGACCGGAATCGGGCGGACGGGCTATCTGTTCGCCAGCGAGGAACTCGGCATAGAACCGGACGTTATCACCGCGTCGAAAGGCATTGCGGGCGGAATCCCTATGGGCGCGTGTCTGTTCCGCGGCGCGGCGCGGGACGCATTCGCCGCGGGCGACCATCAGTCTACGTTTGCCGGAAACCCGCTCGCCGCCGCCGCGGGGCTTGCGGTGTTCGCCGAGCTGAGCAAACCCGGTTTCCTCGCGCACGTCAAGGCGGCGGGAGAGCGAATCCGCTCGGAAATCGCGGGCTGGCGCCTCGATATGATCCGCGACATTCGCGGCAAGGGACTGATGCTCGGGATCGACTTCAGCGTCGATTCGGGCGCAAACAAGGGCGTTGACGCCGCCGCGATTCAGCGGAAATGTCTCGACGCCGGGCTGTGCATTTCGACCGCCGGCACCCATACGCTTCGTTTCCTGCCGCCGCTCGTTATTACCGACGCGGAGATAGACGCGGGGTTGAAAACCCTCAAGACGGTGCTGCAAAGCGTGCAATAAAGAATACCCCGCTCAAGAGGCGGGGTATTTACCTAGGTAGTGTGGACTTGAAAGTGGATATAAAGGAAAACACCTGATATGAATAGCAACGATGAAGGAAACGGTGAGCTTTGCACAACGCATAGCGATTCCTCACCAGCGTTTGAGGGTGCCGAAAACGATTTTAATGAAATATTCCATAGTTTGCTACGGAATATTTCATTCATGCTTCCTATTTTACCTCTCTCCTCCTCTTTAGTCCACACTACCTAG
>NZ_BBPW01000079.1:0-3625 GCF_001028545.1 Treponema endosymbiont of Eucomonympha sp.
GGGCCGGGCGGGAACCAGCCTCGTT
Organism: Treponema endosymbiont of Eucomonympha sp.; assembly: GCF_001028545.1. Lineage (NCBI taxonomy): Bacteria > Pseudomonadati > Spirochaetota > Spirochaetia > Treponematales > Treponemataceae > Treponema > Treponema endosymbiont of Eucomonympha sp. Next base: position 26 of record NZ_BBPW01000079.1, read on the forward strand.
TCGGGCGGGGAACCGGCCCCCCCGGAAGGCGCTCGGCTCGCTCTTATTCAAAAGCCCCGCGCTGCTGGCGCGGCAAGAAGCGCTCGTCCACCCCGAAACGGAGCGGCTCATTGCGGAGTTTATCGCCGAGCACCCCGACCGGCATGTCGCAATCAACGCCGCCGTGCTCTGCAAAACGGCGCTTATGGCGTGCTGTCCTCTCGTCCTGTACGTCGACGCTTCCCGTATCGTCCGGTTTTTCCGCGTGCGGCGGCGCGACCGGCTTCCGGCGCGGCGGATTCTGGAAAGATTCCGTGCGCAGCGGTATATCCGTTCTCAATACAAACGCGCGAATGCCGATATATACACCATATGGAACAACGGGAGTTTCGCCCGCCTTGAGCAAAAGGTGGACGATTTTCTCCGCTACTGCGAAAAGAGAGGGTATGTGATATGGAAGAAGGAAAGCGAACACTATGGATTATAGCTGCGGTTGGCGTTTTTTTGTCGGTGGTTACCGGAACCGCATTGCTGCTGTACACGCCGCGCTCCAAAAACGCTTCAGTCGCGCCGATGTCCCCGCAAGCAGCAAGCGACATAGGGACGATTCCGCCGACACCGCCCCCCCGGCCAGCGGAACCGCAACCCATCGGCGTGGAGGGCATAGGCTCCCCGCTGAATGAAAGCGCACAGCAGCCGAATGCCGTGCCGCCGCAAAAGGCGAACGACGTAACGGTGTATGCGGAGAATGCGCACGTATACGGAAGCACCACGACGATTGATTTAAATGCGCTTAAATCGGTGCCGGCGAGCGTAACGCCCGAAAACGAGGCTGCGCGCAAGGCGGTCGCCGCCGCTGCCGAGAAAAAAGCCGCGGAGGTAAAGCGGGCGGCGGAATCAGCGCAAAATACGGCACAGAATGCGGCGAAGCTTCCCTCCGCAAAACCGGCTAAACCCGCCCCGACGCCAGCGCCGAAAGCCAAAACAGCAGCGGGAAAAGAATACTGGGTGCAAGCCGCGTCGTTTACGGTTCGGAAAAACGCCGAATCCGCGCTTGCCGTGCTCGCCGAGAATAAACTGCACGGGGAAATATTTACCCATATCGACGCAACGGGCAAAACGTTTTACCGCGTCCGTATCGGGCCGTATGCGACCGAAGCCGAAGCGAAGTCCTGGCAGGAGCGAATCGCGCTCATAGACCAATTCGCCAAAGCTACCACATTCGTGTCAGCGGCGCGATAGCAACGCCAAAGCATACGTTGGGCGTGCTCGGAGAAATTTCAGTTTGCCTCCAAATAGCTTTATAGCGCGCATTTCCGGCACTAATCGCGGCGGCTTTTGCCGAAAACGCGCACAAAGCCGCTTAAACTCCCCCATAAAGGATAGCATGAAAATGCTACCCTTTTTTTGTCTGCTTATTGTCGCGCATGCCGTCCGCGCAGAAACTGTTTCGCTTGCGTCCGCGCTTTTGTTTGAGGCGAAAGATTCGCCCGCGCTGACGCAGTCTGCTTCGCTGTTCGCTCGTTACGAGCGGTGCGTGTTTTTCGCGTTCATCTCTGCCGATATGCACGAGCTGTCCGGTATAGCCGCTTTTGCAAACGCGGAGTTGACGAGCGAATTGGCGGGGCAAATCCGGCTTTTGCCTGCGATTACGCTGTTAGGCGGCAATCTTGCCAAAGGCAACGCGCTGTCCCGCCTTGCCAACCCGGTTATTGTATCATATCTTACCCCGACCGGACGGATAACTCTGCCGCGAGCGGGCGTCGGCAGCGCCGTTCCGCGCACCAGCGGGAGTCATGCAGGTGCCGTTGCGGTGCGCTTTGTGCTTCCGGCTTTTTCGGGCGCGGCGGGAATAATCCACGAAAGTGCGGTCGAGCTTTACTCAAGCAAAACGGCGCAGGGTTTGACGTTCACCGTCCCGCTTGCCTCGGGCAAAACCGCCGCCCGTTTCACCGGCAGCTATTACGCATACCGCCTGAAACCGGCGGTAGAAACCGCGTGGCATATCGCGCACCCGTATTTCGCGCCGGGCGGCTATTCCGCGTTTCTGGCGGAAGCATCGGTGCGCTCGCTCGTGTTCCGCCTGCCGGTGCGCTGGTACGGCGCGGCAGGATTCGCGGAATCCCCGTTCGGCGGATATGCCCCGTGGTTCCGCAGCGAAGGCGGCTTCTCGGCCGCGGCGTTTTCCCTGCGCACGCGCATATTCTACTCCCCTACCGATTTTTACACGCCGGAAAACCGTCTGATTGCCTCCCGCTTCCGCTATTCCGTCAACCCGTCCGTCGCCGCGCCGCGCTCCCTAAAGCACGGACTGCTCGCGTCAGGCGGCGTCGTTTTCTCCGGAGATTCATTCAGCGGCTTGTACACCGTGCGCGGGTCGTCCCGCATTTCCGCCGGGCATTTCACGGCGACCGCGCTCGCCGGATTTGAAAACTGGCTTTTGCCGGACGGCTGCGGCGTTACCCCGACCGCGGATACGGCGTTTCCGCTGCGGCTGTCGCTCACCGCCCGCTTTCCGCATTTGCGGGCATCCTCGTCGTTTCGCCGGATATGGTATCCGGGGAAAGACTGGCACGGCACAAAGACGCAGCATTTGGCGTCTTTGTCGCTGTCCTCGCGCGCGCAAAACCGCTGGTATGTGCCGGCGGGAAATATCAGCGCGGATATTATCAGCTATAAAAGCGGCAAAGTAAGCGGGGATATAGCCGTTGCGCTCAAATGGAAGGTGAAAACAAAGAAGCTGAGCGTTTCGGGGAAAGCGGCGGTTTCTATTCCCGTGCTGAAAGATTCCGGGGCATAAGCGCAGGGCTGCGGGCATTCATGCGCGTCGGTCTTTGCGCCGCCAAAATATGCCTGCGAAAGACAGCGTAAAGGCATAAAACACCGACTGTTTTTGTAATTCGCGGAATGCAGCGGGGAAGCTCTGAGTTTTCTGAAAAAACTCGGCACAAAAGATAATCCTGTCGCCGCGCCGCGCGGTTCCCGCCGCTTTTCCCTCCTCTTGTGCCGCTCCCGTTCCCGACAGGCAACGCCCGTCTGAATCTGGCAATTCCGCTGTTTTTTCCGTATACTGTGCGCATGTTCAACAGTTTGCGCGGAACGCTCACCGCAAAACTGCCGCATTCGGTATATCTGGACACCGGCGGCGTCGAGTGGGAAATCGCGGTGCCCGCTCCAGCGCTGAGCGCGCTTCCGCCGGCGGGCGAAACCGCGCGGCTCTACACGTGGCTTTTGCACCGGGAAGACGCTATGGCGCTGTTCGGCTTTGCCAGCGCGGAAGACCGCGCGCTCTTTTTGGATTTGCAGAAAGTCGAGGGCGTCGGACCGAAGGCGGCGCTCAAAATCATGTCGTCGATTCCGAGCAGGCAGCTTATCTGTGCGCTCGACGACGGCGACCTTTCCCGCCTTGAGACGGTGAGCGGGATCGGCAAGAAGACCGCTCAGAAGATGCTCCTCGCGCTCAAAGGCAAGCTCACGCTGAACGCAGGCGGCGGGAGCAGTTCTGTCGGAAATCCGGCGGCAACGCCGTGGCAGAATGTAGTGTCCGCGCTCGTGAATATGGGGCACGACAGACGCGACTGCGAAAACGCCGTCGCGCGGCTTGCCGAGACGCTGAACAGT
>NZ_BBPW01000080.1:0-3589 GCF_001028545.1 Treponema endosymbiont of Eucomonympha sp.
CTGTGTTTTTGAGTTCAACATAAGAGCCTTCGGAAAGGTTCATGCTCCGTGCCATTAAATTCGGGATTCTCATTCCCAAACTGTTGCCCCATTTCTTTACTACCGCTACCATTATTGAGCCTCCAAACATAAGTATAAACAAAGTGTATACGTATGTCAAGACCTTTACAAACTTCTAGGTCTGTTGTTCGCCGGAAAAGCACAATATGTTTTCCCCGCCGATACGGCACATGCCTGTAGCACCCAGTTCTGCATATATAGATAAGCGCATTGAGCGCCGTCAGGTTCTCTATCTTTATGTTCCCCGCCGTTTCGGCAGCAGTTCCTGTATCCGCCATGATTGTTCTTCAGTTAGTTCCACGCTATATCTTATCATATTTTGTGCCGCTTCCCGCACTGTCTAGATAAAAGCTTCTATGCCTTTCAACGCGTTTCCTGCGCCCTCCCCCGTTTGCAAACAGCGCATACCGTCTCTGCCGAACCGATGCTCTGTTATATCGCTTTCTCTCTCGTTTTTTGTCAACGCGTGTCCCGTGTTCGGCGCATAGGTAAAGCCGAACGCAGCGCACGGGACGACGAAACTTTACTTTTCAGCCGAATGTCGGTATAGTTTTATCATAACAGTTAGCGGAGGCAACGATGATTAAGACCGTAAAAGACGTGCCGCTGGGCGGAAAGCGCGTGCTCATGCGCGTGGATTTCAACGTCCCTATGAAAGACGGCGCCGTGCAGGACGATACCCGCATTCGGGCGGCGCTCCCTACTATCGCCTATATCCTTGAGCAGAAGCCGCGGAGCCTCGTGCTGATGAGCCACTTGGGCGACCCGGCGAAGGACGTGAAAAAGGCGAAGGAAAAAGCCGAAAAAGCGGGGCAGGCTTTCACGCAAGCCGACGAGGAGCGCTTTATCGCCGCCAAGAACCGCCTGAAGCCGGTGTCGGAATACCTCGCCAAGCTGCTCGGCAAGCCTGTCGCGTTCGCGCCTTCCTGCTATGGGCAGCAGGCGGCGGTCGGCGCGCTCCCCGTGGGCGGCGTGCTTATGCTGGAAAACACGCGCTTCCATAAAGAAGAGACCGCGAAGGACGCCGCCGACCAGCAGAAGCTGGCGAAGGAACTCGCCTCTTATGGCGACGTGTTCGTGAACGACGCGTTCGGCACCGCGCACCGCGCCCACGCTTCCACCACGGCGGTTGCGGGCTTTGTACCGGTAAAGGTCGGCGGCTTCCTTATGGAGAAGGAAATAGAATACCTTGAGCCGATGATTACCAAGCCACCGAAGCCGCTGGTGGCGATTATCGGCGGGGCGAAGGTGTCCTCCAAAATCGCGGTGCTGGAAAGCCTGCTCAAGAACGCCTCCGCGCTGATTATCGGCGGCGGTATGGCGTACACCTTTCTGAAGGCGCAGGGACACCCTATCGGCAAGTCCCTTGTGGAAGACGACTTTTTGAAGACGGCGGGCGATTTGCTGGGCGCGGCGGCGGAGCGGGGCGTCAGCATTATCCTGCCGCTCGACCACGCCGGCGCGGAGAGCTTCAGCGCGGAGGCGAAGGCGGTCGCCATAAACGGCGTCGATATTCCCGACAACCTTATGGGAATGGACGTGGGTCCGAAGACCCTCGCCGCATATAAGGACGCGATTCTGTCCGCAAAGTCGCTCGTGTGGAACGGACCGGTCGGCGTGTTTGAGTTTGAGGCTTTCGCGCGCGGCACGGAAGAAGTGGCAAAGCTTGTCGCCGAAGCGACCGGCAGAGGCGCGGTGAGTGTCGTGGGCGGCGGCGACTCGGTCGCGGCGGTGAACAAGTTCAACCTTGCCTCCAAGATGAGCCACGTCAGTACCGGCGGCGGCGCGTCGCTCGAATTCCTCGAAGGCAAGACGCTCCCCGGCATTGCGGTTCTGGAAACAAGGTAGCCGGGGAATGCCGCCGTGCTTGTTATGCGGCTTTGGGAACAAAGCAGCCGGAAGGGATAGTCGGCAGAGCGGCTGCCTGACAACGGAGAACCGCGAAGAGACTGCCAGCTTTGCAATTCCCTATAGCAAAAACAAGGAATATATGATATGCCCTGCGACGCAAATTTCGGGATAATTGACGATTTCGACGAACAAAATAACTATACTTCGTTTTTCAATTTCAAAGATATGCTACGGGAACACCACTGCGTTCCGATAGACGATGAAATTCTGAACGATTGGGTAGAGGCTTTTGAAAACGTCAAAACATATTATCATTGTTTTAGCCGTCCCGACAAAGGATTTGCGCGGTACGGGGTAACGCTCGTCCCGCCGGAATCAATTGCGGCGCTTATCGGCATAGTGGAGACAAAGACTTCGGCGCAGTGGCGGGAAGGCTTCAACATAGACAAGCTACTGGAACTGCTCAAAAAGGCGAACGCCGCAAAGAAATTCGTCATCGTCTACGGCGTATAGCCGTCGCTCCTTTGCGGCTTAACGGCTCGGATGAATTGCGCGGGAAGCCGAAAAGACTTGCTCTCGCCGCAAGACGGGTGCGGATATATTGTGCGAAAGGTTTGGAGGGACGAATCCCTTCATAGTAACGGAGCAGGGGGGCAAATCCCCCTTTTTAGGCGCGGCTTGAATGCGTTCCGGCAGGACGCCGGGCAGCGCCCTTTTTTACGGAGGCAAAATTATGGATAAAACACCCGCTGAATTGCGGTATGCGAAACTCGGACCAAAGGTGGCGAAGGCGCTTCAGAGCCGCTATTTTGACGCGTGGTATGTCGGAAGCGCCACCGAAGCGGTCGAAAAGGCGTTCAGCCTTATTCCCAAAACGGACACGGTGTCGTGGGGCGGCTCGCTCAGCATAACGGAACTCGGCTTGACCCGCCTTGCCGCCGAGCGCGGCTACCGCGTCGTCGACCGCGACAAAGGCGCAAGCCCGGCGGAACGGACGGAACTTATGCGTCAGGCGCTGCTGGCGGACACGTACCTGTGCGGCACCAACGCGCTCAGCGAGGACGGACAACTGGTGAACATAGACGGGAACGGCAACCGCGTCGCCGCAATGACGTTCGGGCCGAGGCAGGTGATTATCGTGGTGGGAATGAACAAGGTGGCGAAGACGCTCGGCGACGCGCTCGTCCGCGCCCGCACCGTCGCCGCGCCGCTCAACGCGCAGCGCTTGGCGGGGGTCAAAACACCCTGCGCCGAAACGGGAAGCTGCGGCAACTGCCTTTTGCCCGAATCGATTTGCACCTATATCGTAACCACCCGCCTCTGCCGCCCCGCGGGACGGATAAAGGTTATCCTTGTCGGCGCGAATTTGGGGTTGTGAACAGGGCGTTCGGCGGTAGCCGAACGACAGAGTTCCTTGAGGAAACAGGCGTTGCCCGTGCGGGCAACGCCCGAGTTTTTTGAAAAAACTCGGCAGATAGGGTGGTGCATAGGTTTCTGCCTATAGACAGTGCCCATTTACTGTATATTCGCGGCGTATAGGCAAACACTGTTCTAGGTAGTGTGGACTGGAAGATAGAGGAATAAACACCTGACATGAATGGCGGCGATGAAGGAAGCGGTGAGCTTTGCGTAGCGCGTAGCGATTCCGCGCCAGCGTTTGAGGGCGCGGAAGACGTTT
>NZ_BBPW01000081.1:0-3798 GCF_001028545.1 Treponema endosymbiont of Eucomonympha sp.
TGCTTGTCCCGCCTTATGGCTTTCGCTTTTCGGTGAATCGCTCGGTAGCGCGCCGCAGGCGTGCGGCGTGCTCGGCGGCAAACCGAAAGCTTGCGGCGGTTTTTGAGGAAACAGTTACCGGAATTGTATGACGATGCGGCGGGAAGGTAGTGTTCTATAAAGATTTCGCAGAACACCGCGAGTATCCCGTTATATTCTACCAAGGTTTAGTTATGCACTACGAAGACTTGGTAGTACACTACGAAGACTTGGTAGTACACTACGAAGACTTGGTAGTACACTACGAAAGTCTTGTAGTGCACTACGAAAGTCTTGTAGTGCACTACGAAAGTCTTGTAGTGCACTACGAAGGTCTGGTAGTACACTACGAAGGTTTGGTAGTGCACTACGAAGGTTTGGTAGTGCACTACGAAGAGTTGGTAGTACACTACGAAGGTTTGGTAGTACACTACGAAAGTCTTGTAGTACACTACGAAAGCCTTGTAGAACATAAAAATAGGCGGGGTTTATCAGCATTCCCCGTGCGGGCGTCGGCGTGTATGCCCGTCGGCGCCCGAACCGTGCTTGCGAGGCTCTTGGCTGCCTCGCGGAACTGTTGCGCTCGTTTGCGCAAAGGCTGAATAGACCTGTTCTAATCCTGCCGTTGCAACGTCGACTGTTGACTTGACCTGTTCCGGCGTTGAACAGACCCCGCCAGCCGCCTCTATGCGCCTCACCTATAGGCAAAATCTATACGCGCCGCGAGTTTGCGGTAAGCGAAACGGCGCAAAACTCGGTAAGCAAGCCGTAGGCGTGCGACAGTTCTTTCAAAGAACTCGGTCGTTGCCCGTACTTCGCGCGACTCCCGCCTATATGCCGAGTTCTTTCAAAGAACTCGGTCGTTGCCCGTGCTTCGCACGGGCAACGCTTGACGCTTCCCGCTGTTCCGCGTATACTGCCCCCCGCATACGCAAAGGAAGTGGGGTGCGCGGCGCTGCCGCAAATCCCCCGCTAACCCGTAACTGTGACGAGGCGCCAAAAGCGCCCTTAAGCCAGGAACTTTGCGCTGCGGCAGAAACCCGCGCCGGGTCGTCGACCCAGTGGTTTCGCCGTTTTCAGTGGCTTCGAGGACTGAGCCGTGAGAAAAGCCGTTTGCCCGCACCCGGGCGCTCGGCGTTTTCCCCCGCCCGCCGCGGCGCAGGCTCCTTCCCCGGCAAAGGAGTACCGCATGTTTTCCGCACCGTTCCCTAAAACCGTTCCGCGCCGCACGCCCCCCCCCCGTATATTCGCGCTCTGCCTTGCCGCAAGCGCGGCGCTGTTCGTCGGCTGCAAAAACAACGTCAACGATAACAGTTTTGCCGACAGCCACGAACTGAATGCCAAGCTCATAGGTGAATGGAAATTTGAGTATGAAGGTGGGTATGAATTGTACGCAATAACAACTACAACTTTTGTATATGGTGGCGCCAGTGGCGAAGCAGGATATAGCGAAACCTTTTCGGGTACTATAGAATACGCTTCTAATTTCTCCGATAACGGTGTTATTATTGTTCAATCCGACAATCTGCCTGATTATTTTGGAGAGAGCGGAAATCAGTATTTAGGTATCTATTATAGAGATTTAACCGCAAAAACTGTAAAGATTGCAAACCCTACAGATTTGAATCATACAGACGGATACGGACCTACCGCGACAGACACTCTCGACGGAGCAAAGGCTAAATTCACCGTGGATGCGGCTGTCGATTTTGTCAATTGGTCTATGGTTCAGTCGCAAACCAAGCAATAGCGCGAAATAACAATGCGTTTTCTTTCCCGTCTGTTCGGCAAACGGCTTCCCGCCGGCGTGTTAGCGCTCTGCGTCCTCTGCCCCCTGTTCCCGCAGGATAACGCGGCGGAGCAGGCGCCCGACGGCGGCGTTCCCGGCGAAGACCCGCCGCTCTTTACGGCGGAAGGCATTACCGTAACGGCGAGCCTCGAAACGACCCAGCAGATGAAAGTGCTGACCAAAGAAGACGTTGCGCGGCACAGCGCGGGGGATTTGGCGACGCTGCTACAGGAAACGCTCAACGCGGGCGTAACGCGCTACGGCGGCTACGGCAACCAAGCCGGAATCAACCTGCGGGGCTTCGATTCGGCGCGGGTAGCGTTCCTGATAGACGGGGTGCCGCAGAACTCCCCCGTATCCGGCGACTTTGACCTTTCCGCGCTCGACCTTGCGTCTGTGGAGAAAATCGAAGTTATCTACGGCGGCTCGGACACCAAATACAACGTGTCGGGCGCGTTCGGCGGAGTCATCAACGTCGTTACCGTGAAAAAGCCGCCGCCGGGCTTCAGGCTGTCGGGCAGCGCGTCCAACACGTCGGCGCTGCCGGGCGCGTACCGCACGCACGAGGGGAAGACAGGCAGCCCCCGCTGGGAAGACCTTGCCGACACGCAGAACGTCAGCCTGTCGGCGGGATACGGCGCGGAGGCGTATTCGTGGAGCGCGGCGCTCTTTGCCAACCGCGCGCAAAACCACTTCCTTTATACCGACCCCTACCGGTTCACGCGCCGCAAAGAGCGCAACGAGGTGTATGACTCGGGGCTTTCCGCGTCTTTCGTGCGCGAACTGCCCGGCTATGCGAAGCTGCTCGCGTCGGGGGACGCGCATGTCGCCGAGCGGAGCATTCCGCTAAGCGGCTACGCGAGCGCCGCCAGAGAGCAGCGCGACGTTTCCGCCAAGCAGAGCGTCATGCTCGATATGCCCCGCGCCTTCCGCGGCGATCTGAGCGCCGAAGCGTCGCTGAGCCACTCGTGGGCGGCGACGGACTTCGACACGAAGGGCGCGTCGTCCTGCCACGTCCTGCACAGCGTTTCCGCGATACAGCGCTGGGACTGGTACGCGCTGGACGCGCTCGCCCTGAAACTGGGCGGCGACTACCGCTTCGTAACGCTGGATTCCACGGATATGGGCGCGCGCGGGCGGCACGACGGCGGCGCGTATATCACCGCCGAATGCCGGCTTACGCAGACGCTGCTCATAATCCCGTCGGTAAAAGCCGTGTTCGGCGGTACGTCCGGATCGGCGGCGGCGGTGCCGAAGCTCGGCGCGGTGTGGAACGTCTCGGACGCCGTAACGCTCAAAAACAACTATTTCCGCGGCTTTAAACTGCCCGACTTTGAGGACCTGTACTGGAAGGGCGGCGGAATGTCCGGCAACCCGGACCTGAAGCCCGAAGACGGCTGGGGCGCGGACTTCGGCGGCTCGTACCGCTATAAAGCATTCAGCGTTGACGGCACCGTTTTTGCCCAGCGGACGGCGGATTCCATACACTGGAGCAACACAGGCAGAGGGTGGCGCCCCGAAAACGTGGGCGAAGCGGCGTTCTTCGGCTGCGACGCTGCCGTCCGTCTGCCGCTCGCCGCCGCCGCGCTGTCGCTTTCGTACCAGTATCTGCGGAGCTACCTGCTTTCCTACGGCTATACGTGGGCGTCGGAGCGGCGCATTCCCTATATGCCCGCGCACACCGTCGGCGGTTCCGTCGAAATCCCGTGGAACGCCGGTTCCCGCGCCGCAAAAGGCTCGGCGCTCGTCTCCGCCCACTACGAGAGCCTCCGCTACGCCGACCCGCGGAATCTCAGCAAACTGCCGCCTTATTTTCTGCTCACCGTTACCCTTAACCAAAACCTCGGAGAGCATTGGACGGCGTTCGCGGCGGCGCATAACGCGCTCAACGCGTCTTACGAGTCCTTCGACGGTTACCCGATGCCCGGCATTACGCTCACCGTCGGGGCGCGGATGAATTTTGCGGGTTTGAAACAACAGGCGGAGAAAGC
>NZ_BBPW01000082.1:0-3412 GCF_001028545.1 Treponema endosymbiont of Eucomonympha sp.
AAGTGAACGCGCGCCGCGCCGCGCAGGTGCACGTCCTGTTCAACATTACGGGCACCGTGCTTGCCGTGCTCTTTTTTCACCCCTTCCTGTCGTTCGTCGATTCGTTCTTCTCCGGCTACCCGCTGCCGCAAAAAATCCCTGAACGCCTGGCAACGCTGCATACGGTGTTCAACGCGGCGGCGGCGCTCCTTTTCCTGCCGTTCGTCCGCCCGATTGCGCGCCTCACCGAAAAGCTTATCAAAGCCAGCAGCGACGAAAAGCCGGACGTGTACCGGCTGGAGTTCGCGGAAACCGGCGCGAAAGAAAACGCGCTGGCGCAGATTATCCGCGCCGAAAAAGAAATCTCCGATATGGCGGAAATCGCCGACCACATGTTTAAGCGGCTCAAGAAAGGGTTCGCCGACCGGAGCGAGCGCTTCCTTGCAGATTATGCCGCGTTTGAACAGGAAGAACTTTACGCCGACCAGATGCAGGTGGAAGTATCGAAATTCCTGCTCCGCTGCACCGAAATGCCGCTCCCCGCAAAAGCCCGGAAGAATGTCCCGCTCCTGCTCACCGTCGTGAGCGAGCTTGAAAGCATGACCGACGACTGCTTCACCGTTGCCGTGCTGCTGAAGCGGAGTATCGAAAAGGAAATGTCGTTTCAGGCGGAGGACTTGGAGCGGCTCGTTCCGTATACCGATTTGGTGCAGCAGACCCTTGATTTTATCCGCGCGAACCTCAACCGGCGCCTGACGCCGGAACAGTTTGAGGTAGCCTCTCAGCTTGAGAGCCATATCGACGCCGTCCGCGGCGACCTGAAAAAACTCGCCCGAAAGCGTCTTGAAAGCGGCGCCGACGTCAAAGCCGAGCTGCTCTATATAGACATAGTCCGCAATATCGAGAAAATCGGCGACAAGGCGTTCAGCATATCCGAAGCGCTCTTCCGAATCAAAACCTGAACTCCGCGCCCGGCAGCTCCGAATGAGTACGCTATGCCGCAGGACTCGGGAACGGCGCAAGCGCACCCGGTGCGTTTGTTCGGCATTTAGGTTTTTCCTTTGGGACCCGGGTCCCAAACAGTGGAAGACGGGTGCGAAAGTCCGGGACTTGGGTACACTGGTTCGGGACCCGGGTTTTTATCTGAGGGACCCGGGTCCCAAAGTCCGGGACTTGAGTACGCTGGCTTGGGACCCGGGTTTCTATCCGAGGGACCTGGGTTTTTCTTTCGGTATCCGGGTGCGAAACTATGGTATTCGGGTATAAAATGCCGCAACTTGGCATATTGCCCGCTGCACAGTCGCCCAGCGCTATGGGAGGAAACAGCTAGACAGCGTTTCTGCTCTTCCGCTTGCTGCTGACGCTGGCAATAAACCCCCTGTCCGTACCGCATAAACGGACTGCCGCCCGTCCGCCACGGCTGTGCTTATCCTGCTACCGTTTGCCCGAAGGCGAATACAGGTAGTTGAAGTATTCCATATTGCTGCTATACGTCGCGTCAAACTTGGGCATTGTCGTCTGGTAGGAGTCCATGCTCTTCCAGAAAGCGTAGAACTCCGGGTCGCGGCGGTACGCTTCGGCGTAAATCGCGGAGGCTTCCGCGTCGGCTTTGCCCCTGATTTCCTCGCTCTCGCGGTACGCCTCCGACTGAATGCGGAGCAGGTCGTTTTCGAGCCTGCCGAGCCAGTCCGCTTTGTTACCTTCGCCCCGCGAGCGGTTCCGCTGCGCCACCTGATTGCGCTCCTTAATCATGCGGTTGTAGACGCTCTCGGTCAGCCCCTCGGCGTATTTGATTTGGCGCGGCACCACGTCTATCAGCTCGATTCCGAAGTCGCCGGTGCTCTCGCGCACCTTGTCCCGCATTTCAAGGCTGAGCTGCCGTCTGCCTTTCGTCACGCGCTCCGAAATCGCCGTCGCGTCGGAGAACCCGTCCTCGTCGGGAACGGCTTGCCCCGCCTGCTGGATGATAAGGTCGGAACTGCGCACGATTTCCGCGAGCGAGTTCTGCGCGATGACCATTCTGACCGACGAGTCGATAATGTCGTTCAGGCGTACGCCCGCCGTATGCACCGAGGTGAACGCCTGATAGAACTGCTTTGGGTCGCTGATTCGCCAGCGGCTTGTCGTATCGACGATGACGTACAGGTTTTCCTTCGTAGGCGCGGCTTCGTTGTCGCCGTCAAGCGAGAGAATCCGCTTGGGGTACGCGGTTACCACGTCCATTACCGGCACCTTCAGGTACAGCCCCGCCGCCGTCCGCGTGTTGACGAGCTTGCCGAAGCGGGTAACCACCGCCTGCTCGCCTTCCTTCACGATATAGAACGGTCCGAGCATGAGAAATATGACGGCGCACGCCGCTATCGCGCCTGCCGCCGCCGCCTTTTTGCTGATAATCATCCCTGCCTCCTAGCGGACGCTGCCGCCCGAAATGTTCTTGAGCGGCAGCACGTTGTCCAGCTTGCCGTCGATAAGCGTCTGGTTATCCTTCGCCTTGAATATGCTTTCCATAGTCTCAAGGTAGAGCCGTTCCCGCGTAATCTGCGGGGACGCGCGGTACGCCTCGTACACCGCGCCGAAGCGCGCCGCGTCGCCCCGCGCGTTGTTGACGCGCTCTATCGCGTAGCCGTTTGCCTGCTGAATCAGGCGGGCGGCTTCGCCCTTCGCCCTCGGAATCTGCGCGTTGTACGACTCCTGCCCCTCGTTGGTCAGGCGCTCCATATCCTGCGTCGATTTGTTCACGTCCTCAAACGCCGCCTTCACGCCTTCGGGGGGGCGCACGTTTTGCAGGTTCACCGCGCGCACGCTGATTCCCAAGCCGAGCTGCTGGAAGTTCTCGTTCATCAGCTCTATTGCCGCCGTCTCGATAGGTCCCCGTTCGAGGCGCATGACGTCGAGGATTGCGCGGTCGCCGACGAGCGTGTTCACCACCGACTGCGATATGTCGCGGATAGTCTTTTCGTGGTCTGCCACGTTAAAGAGCCACGCCTTGGGGTCGACTATGCGGTACTGAATCGTCCACTCGACTTCGATTATGTTCAAGTCGCCGGTGAGCATCGTCGATTCCCGCTTCATGGTATTGCTGGAACGGCGCGCGCCGCTTCCCCGCTGTTCCTCCTGAAAGCCGAACTGCTCGGTCTGCACCACGCGGGTGGGAATGACGTAGCTCTGCTCTATGCCGAAAGGCAGCTTGAAGTGCGCGCCCGGGTCGACGGTGCGGGCGTATCTGCCCAGCCGGGTAACGACCGCCTGCGAGGTCTCGTCGACGAAGTAGAGACCGGTAACGCCGACCGCGAGCAGCGCGGCGAGTGCGCAAATCCACAGCACCGTGCGGCGCTTGAGTTTGATATCGGGCATTTTCCACTTGGGGTACGGGTATTCTGTTGCCATAAACCTTCCTTATATATGAAACTGCGTGCGCCTGTTACTATACCTG
>NZ_BBPW01000083.1:0-12322 GCF_001028545.1 Treponema endosymbiont of Eucomonympha sp.
GCGAGGCAAAACGCTTAAACCACGGATAGGTCTCGTAATACCCCAGCCATTGTTCCGCATACGGACAGCGCACCCCGCCGCAGGCAGGCGTCCAGTCCTCCCACGCGGAAACGGGCAAATCGTTCACCTTTGAAAAATTCTCCGGCGTGGGTTCTAATCCCTGTTCGCCGGCGCGACGGCGACTGCCATTACTGCGTTCAAGGCTCAACTCAAAAACCGCCTTTTGTACCACCGGCAGCGCTGCGTCTTCGCCCAAGGTTTCCACAAGGGTTTTGCAGAAATGAAAATACAGGAGCGCGAACTGCCGGCACGCCAGACGGACTTCCTGCAAATGTGTTGTGCTCATAGCATTCCCCTTTTATAAAAACACCGCGCCGATTCCGGCGGGTTCTCTCGGCGAGCGTTCCGCAATTTCATTGCGTGAATCACCTTGATTGTATTATCCTCTATGAGCGCGATTATTTCAAGGGGGCTGCCGTTATGGTCAAATCCTGCATACAGCCTTTTTTCAGGCTGGCAGTCCAGCATCTGTTCTGCGTGTTCTTTTGCAAGACAAGCTCTGCTTGAGTCATCAGAGAGGTTATGCTTATGGGCGCTATCGAGAATTTTAATGCTCATGCGATTTCCTTATTGCAATCCGCTTGTACACTTTATGGTTATCCAAATATAACGCGCTGATTAACGAATAGCCGTCAGGGGCATAACACCCTAAATTGCCGATAATTTCAAACTGCTCAGGACTATGCTTATCAAAAAAAGTTACCGGCACTCCCATGACACCGCTATAGTCTTGCGGAATATCAGTGGTTTTATCAATATTTATCGCATCAAAGTTGTCATATTTTGGATATTCAGCAGGCGTATATTTTTTATAAAGCAGTAAACTTTCATGGCGTTTATTGTGGTCAAAATTCGTATACCAGCGCAGCCCGGAAACACGCCCATATTTAACGCCGTTTTTTTCATAAGCATATTTCGATTTAGTTATATCATAGTAATCAGGCATTATAAAGCGGCTGCTATCAAAATTATTATAGCCGAACCATATTTTATTATCTTTAATGAGTTTAAAAACATCTTTATACGTAATTGCATTTTGGTGTCCGATTATCAAAAACTGTTTTTCATATTCCATTAACTGGGCTGCATATTCACTGAAAAGGCTAAAAGGCGGATTAGTAATAACAATATCCGCTTCTTTCAGGATTTCGATACATTCAGCGCTTCTGAAATCGCCGTTATTTTTAAGCGCGGTTTTCGTGCCTATGGTAAAATCCGCATCGCTGCCGCCCTCATAGACCATTTTATAAGTGTCTCCGGGGCTAAACATATCCGCATAGACAAAATGAGTTGAGACAAGTTTTTTAAGACCCAAAAGAGCAAAGTTTATATGAAAATAGCGCCAAAAGCCGCTTGTGTCGGGGTCATCGCAGTTGCAGAAGATGATTTTATCTTCGAAATGCCGCTTGTAATGCCCGCATTCCCGTTCTATATCTGAGATTTGCGTGTAAAACTCGTCATTTTTAGCTTTACTCGCTTCGTTTAGTGTTGCATTGCCCATAAATCGCCTTTTTGCGAAGCGGCGGCGCGGCGGCATCCGCGCCTGACCGTTTCAGGTTTTTTCCGCGTGCAGCATACCGCCCTAATCTTGCCGTGTCAAACAGCTTTGCCGCCAAAAGTTTCGTTTACCGTGAAAAGTGTACGGCGTTTTTCGCGGCGCAATCCGCAAGCCGCTCGCCCCCATTTTTAAGCCGCTCGTACAACTCTCTGCGCCGCCCGCAAGAGTCTGCGAGTCCCGCATAAAATTTTGTGAGCGACGCATAAAATTTTATGGGCGGCGCATAAAATTTTATGGGCGGCGCATAAAATTTTGTGAGCGGCGCATAAAATTTTGTGAGCGGCGCATAAAATTTTGTGAGCCACGCAAAAAACCTTGCGAGTCACGCAAAAAATTTTGTGAGCGGCGCATAAAATCCTGTGAGTCACGCATAAAATTTTATGAGCGACGCAAAAAATCCTGTGAGCCGCGCAAAAATGCGTATGCGGGGTGCGTCCTTTTTCGCCCGCATATCTGTTATCTCTATGCGATACAGAGAGTTTGCCCGTATGCTATGCCCGTATGCCGCGAGTTTGCTCTGCAAACCCGGTACGCAAACCGCAGGCTTCCGGCAGTTTCTTCAGAAAACCCGGCACTCTTTTCGCGCTCTTGTCAGAATAATTTCTATGCCGTAAAGTAGAACAGGAAAAGGGAGCTGCGCGGATGACGACACCGACCAGAGAAATAAACCAATACCTCGCCGATATTGACACTAAATACCGGCAGGGAAACGCAAAAGAACACAGCTACCGCCCCGCGCTCCAAAATCTATTTGAGGCTATAACAACAGGGCTTTCAATTACAAACGAACCGGCGCGCATAGACTGCGGCGCGCCGGATTACATAGTTACCCGCGCCGGCGTTCCGGTCGGCTATATCGAAGCCAAAGACATACCGGCGGGCATTCACGACAAAGCGCATAAGGCGCAATTCGACCGCTACAAGAACGCGCTGGGTAACCTTATCATTACCGATTATATCAATTTTGAGCTTTTTATCGGCGGGGAACTGAGAATGTCGGCAGCAATCGGACAGATGAGCGAAAAAGGAATCGCCGCGCATAAGGGGCAGTTCGCGGACTTTGCCGCTCTTATTGACTGTTTCATTTCATACGAAGGCAAAACGATCACAGATTCCGAGCAACTGGCTAAAATGATGGCGCAAAAAGCGCGGCTGCTCTCTGTTACTATCAAAGACGCTTTGAATGCGCCAAACGCCGACGAGGACAGCCTTTCTGCGCAATTACAAGGCTTTCAGAAAATCCTTATACACGATTTGAGCACTGAAACGTTCGCCGATATGTACGCGCAGACACTCGCTTACGGCATGTTTGCGGCACGGCTTAACGACAAAACAAGCGCAAAGTTCAGCCGGAGATCAGCGGCCGACTTAATACCTCAGTCTAATCCCTTCCTGCTGAATTTCTTTGATTACATAGGCGGCATTAAACTTGACAAACGGATAACGTGGATTGTCGACGCGCTCGCCGATATGTTTAACTGCGTGTCGCTGGAGGATTTGCTCAGGGAATTCGGCAAGGCTAATCAGGACCCGTTCATTCATTTTTACGAAACCTTTCTGGGTGAGTATGATCCCAAATTGCGGAAAAGCCGGGGCGTCTATTACACGCCGACCGCCGTTGTCCGGTTTATTGTGCAAGCGGCGGACGATGCCTTGATACACGATTTTGGAATCTCTCAAGGGCTGGCTGATAATTCAAAAGTTATGGTGCCTGTTTTGCAAAAAGACGGCACAAAAAAAGAGACGCCCGTTCACAAGGTGCAGATTTTAGACCCGGCGACCGGAACCGGGACATTTTTAGCCGAAGTCATAGACAGGATTTATTCTAAATTCGCCGGTCAAAAAGGCTTATGGTCGAGCTACTGCGGGGAACAATTAATACCCCGGCTGAACGGCTTTGAAATTCTGATGGCTTCTTACACTATGGCGCACTTCAAACTCGCCATGAAACTCAAAGAGACCGGCTATAACGGCAATTTTGACGAACGGCTGCGGGTGTTCCTGACAAACACGCTTGAAGAACCAAAGGACGACGCGCCGCAATTTTTTATGGAAAAATGGCTCACCGACGAAGCAAAAGCCGCAAACGTAATCAAGCGCGATACGCCGGTCATGGTGGTGCTGGGAAATCCGCCGTACAGCGGGGAAAGCGAAAATCAAACAGCCGAAGCGTTTTTGCAAGCCTATAAAAAAGAGCCGGGCGGAATAGATAAGCTGGACGAGAAAAATTCAAAATGGCTCAATGATGATTACGTCAAGTTTATACGTTTTGGTCAACTGCTGGTGGAAAAGAACGAAACCGGAGTTTTGGCGTTTATCAACAATCACTCATTTTTAGACAACCCCACATTCAGGGGTATGCGCTGGGATTTATTGCGCGCATTTGACACAATCTATGTTCTCGACTTGCACGGCAACTCAAAGAAAAAGGAAACGGCGCCGGACGGCGGGAAAGACGAGAATGTGTTTGACATACAGCAGGGCGTGAGCGTAAACATATTTATCAAAACGGGCAAAAAGAAAGACGGCGAACTCGCAAAAATGCAGCACTTTGATTTATACGGCAAGCGCGAATTGAAGCGTCAGTTTTTGTCTGAAAATACGCTTGCTTCGGTCAAATGGCATGAAATCAAACCGCAAGCGCCGTATTATTTTCTTGTAAGCAAAGATTTAAGCGGTCAAGCGGAATATGAAAAAGGATTTAGTGTTGCTGAATTGTTTACTATCAATGGAAGTGGTGTTACAACAGCCCACGATGAATTTGTAATCGATGAAGATAGAAACAATTTAATCAAACGTTTTGAAAAGTTTAGGGATGCTGAACATTCAGAAAAATATTTACATAATGAATTTCACGTAAAACATAAAAGCGGCTGGAATATTCTAATTGGTCATTCAAACATTCAAGGAAAAAATGTTAATTCCTATATTAAAAACATTAATTATCGCCCATTTGATAGGCGTTTTATTTTTTATGAAGACAGATTAGTTTGGCGATCAGTAAATAAAATTATGCAGCATTTCATGCAAAATAAAAATTATGGAATAGCAATTTGCAAACAGTTTAAAACGGGAAATCAATATCATCATGTATTAATCACTGATAAAATCATTGAATCAAGTTTTGTATCAAATCACACAAGTGAAATTACTTATCTATTTCCCCTCTACCTCTATGACCAAGACAATTACAACGACCCTATTACAAATCGCCGCCCAAATTTGGACACGCGGATTGTAGACGCTATCGCAGATAAAATCGGACTGCGGTTTGTGCCGGAGAAAGAGACGCTCGTTGAGCGGCTTTTGAATGCGCCGAATATCGCGCTTGACGGCGAGGCATACCGCGGGAAATATGAGGTTGACAAGACGCCAAAAGAGAATGCCGCGTCGATTAGCGCATATCTCAAACAGATGGCGAAAACGACTAGGCTGGAAAATAGCAGTATAAGAGAACCGATTAAATTAGGCGGCAGCGGAATAACAAAGCTCACAATGTATGGAATGAGCAATATCGCGTATATGAAAACTATTGCGCACATTCCCGAATTATTGGGCAACGCCATACTGCTTTTAAAGAAGCTGCCTGAAAAACCGGATTCGCATTATCAAAAATACTGCTATTTGCTATCTTTTTTTGAAATTGACGGTGTAGAATGGACAGCGCGGATTGTTTTAGGTGAGAATGAAGGCTGCTGGTATTATCAGCATATCATAAGTGAAATAAAAAAGAGAAGCTTAATTGATGTCATCCTCGAAACAAACGTGGGCCACCAACAAACTTCTCTTCCGAAAGGAACCCTTTTGGAGGCTTGCCAAGGAACAAACTCGGGGCGCCAAAAGAATACCTTGCCCATTAATGATACCAAACTTCTGAAAATTTTGCAAGGGCTTTTTGAAAAGAATAACGAATTTCCCGCCGTTTTTGCCCCTATCGACCTGCTTGATTATATCTATGCAATGCTGCATAGCCCGACCTACCGCGAGAAATACCGTGAATTTCTAAAAATCGACTTTCCCCGCGTGCCTTATCCCGAAAATGCCGGGCGGTTTTTGCGCTTAGCTAGACTGGGGGAGACATTGCGGAAAATTCACCTGCTGGAAGGCGTAGAACCCTCGCGCGAAATGGGGCTGTTTCCGGTCGACGGTTCGCGTGAGGTTGAAAAAGCCGATTACCGGAATGAGCAAATTTGGATTAATAAAACGCAGTATTTTGACGCAGTGCCGCCGGAGGTGTGGGATTTTTATATCGGCGGGTATCAGCCGGCGCAAAAGTGGCTCAAGGACAGGAAAGGGCGGGTTTTGGATTTCGAGCAAATACAGCATTATCAGCGGATACTGGCGGCGCTGCGGCTCACGGGGGAGTTAATGGCGCAGGTGGACGAGGCGGCGGGTGCGAGGAGGTGAAGTTTGAGTGAGATCGATATTAATAAATCTTTATATAAGCATTGCACAGATAAATTGGATTGTATTTATAAATATAGACCCTTGTGGGATAATGACAAATTTAATTTGCATACAATAAATATGATAAACAAAGGTGAATTGCATTTTTCTTTTCCTAAAGATTACAATGATCCTTTTGATTGTAAAATTGATTTTTATAGCCAAAAGTATAACTTAACACAAATAGAGGCGTATACCAAACTTGACTCTTATTATGCGCCCGCACTTATCCTGTGTTTAACTAAAGATCCATTAAACACTTTAATGTGGTCACATTACGCTGATGGACATTCAGGAGTTTGCATTGACTTCAAAGTCTATCCATTCGCTTTTGGTAATTATATAAAATTTAGTCTTAGTTCTTTTTTAAAAGCTTTTGAAGAAAAAAAATCTGGGAAACCAACGCTTACCGTTATTTGAAATTAACTATAGTCCTGATAGACCTTTGCCAGTAAATTTTGACAGTTATAAATATGGTAATAACCTGCATAAGTTTATAGCTGATACATTATCGACAAAAAACCCTGCTTGGGCATATGAGAAAGAGGTTAGAGTAATAACAGCTCAAACTTTAATAAAGAAAAATCCCCCTTTTATAAAACCTGGGGACGTTAAAGAAGTGATATTCGGTATAAAGACAGATGATAAAGTAATTGAGGATACAATAAAACAAATTGACACCGAACTGCAAATAAAATTTTATAAAATCAAATCTATCCCAGGCACATATAATCTTGAAAAGATACCGCTCAAAATATAAACCACAAATGACAAAGCTTCCGGTTGGGTCATGCTGATTGTCACTTACCAATATATACTCGGAAAATTATATAAACCATTTACAAAGTTTATTTGTGATACAAAAAGGGGGCGTCCATAATACGCCTCCGTAATGTCCGGTTTCAACCGTATCGCTTCATCGTAATCCGCTATCGCTTTGTCATAGTCGCCTTTATCAGTATACACGCAGCCGCGATTACTAAACGCTTCCGCATAATCCGGCTGTAGCCCTATCGCCTTTGTGTAAGCTTCTATCGCCGCGCCGTATTCTTTTTTATCGAAGTGTTTTTTTCCCTGCTTCAAAAAAGCCGCCGCTTCCGCGTTTATTTTTCCGCTATTTTCTGCCATTTCGTCCCTCCGTTGTTCGTTTCGCAGCCTTTTGCGCCGGTCGCTTCTATGCGCGGCAGTTTCCTCACCCCCCGCCGTCCGCGTTTCAGGGCAATTATGCCGTATAACTGCCTTTCTGCAAAGCGTAACTGCCTTTCTGCAAAGCGTAACTGCCTTGCCACAAAGCATAACTGCCTTGTGGCGAAGCGTAACTGCCCAAATTCAAAATAAAACAAGGCAGTTTCAAAGTATATCTAGGCAGATACAAAGTATATCTAAACAGTTACAAAATATATTTAGGCAGATATAAGGTATATCTAGTCAGATATAAAATATATCTAGGTAGTTATAGAATGTATCTAGGCAGACATAAAATATATTTAGGCAGTTACAAAACATATCTGGACAGTTATAAAATATATCTAGGTAGATACAAAATATATTTAGATAGTTGTAGAATGTATCTAGACAGTTTTACACCCTGTGCGGACAGTTATTTGCCCTCCGGTTCCTGCGTTACCTCTCTGTCGAGTTTCTTCAAGAAACTCGAACGTTCGGCAAAGCCGAACGCATATTCCGCGAGAATCCGCGTATCCCCGACCCGTCGCGTCAAACCCTGCGAATCCAGAAATTCAAGCATGGCGGAGGTCTGTTTCCTCCCCACGCCGAGGAAATCGCGCACCGAGGCGACCGTTATATCACCGTTCATCGAAGCAAGCGTTTTAAGGAGTTTATCCCTCATCTGCCGGGAAAACAGCAAACCGCCTTCTATCATCCGCAGGTCGTCCCGTTCCCTCAGATACGCCGCCGCCCGCTTCATATCGGCAGGCGAGACGTCCAGTTTCTTTTCAAGTTCCGGCAGTTTTAACAGGCTGAAGCCGGCAGCGGCGACCTCATCCCTGATACGCCCCGCCATATTCATAAACCTGCCGTCCGGCAGCGCTTCGCGGCAATCCGCCGCCCGGTAACAGGTTTTGCCCTGCACAGCGACCGGCGTTATAGCGTTCCGCTCCGCCATTATGCCGACGAGAGCTTTGAAATCCCCGCCCGTAATACGGCACCCCCCGTGAACGCCGTCCAAAGCCGCATACAATTTTTCCGCGTCCAGCCCTGCCAGTTCGGGATATGTCGCGTGGAAGTCGCGGAGAATCCGCAATACCGAGCGCACTATCGCGTCGCACACTTCGCCTGCGATAAAACTCCGCGAGTCCCCAAATCCCAAAAGTCCGTATGTGTCCGGCGCGGCGGACAGGACGCTTACGGATTCAGTAAAAGTGTTTTTGTCCATTTGGGACAGCTCAAACAAGCCGGGCGCGCTTAAGGCGCCCTTGTCGCGGACAAGGGCGGCAAGAAAAGAGACGGGGCTGAAACTCGCGGCGAGGTCTTCAACTATCCTTGCTTTAGCCTCTCGGTCCGCTCTGCCCCGCGCCAGTTCGGCGTTCGGCAGCATAATCCGCCCTCCGCCTATCGTTACGAGCGGGCTATAAAAACGAATCACAAACCGCTGTCCGGCCGCAACCGCTATGTTGGATTCGCTCAAAATCTGTACAGGTCCTCCGTTTCCCGGACGTATGCCCGCTTTTTTTTCGTCGGCGTTCATTCTGAGCAATGAGATTCTGGCGACGACGTCCGCCGTCCCGACGTGGAGCCGCACCCGTTGCCAGTGAGTCACGCCTTCGTGTGCGGACGGCAGTATCCGGAGCCACGCGCTTATGCAGTCGGTGGCGATAAAAGCCCCTTTCGCGCAGACGGCACACCCCCGCTCCAGTTGCTCAGGGGAAACGGCGGAGAGGTTGACGGCGACCCGCTGCCCCGCCGTGACGGAACTGGTTTTCGTTCCGTGTGTCTGGAGGGAACGCACCCTGCCCGCCGCGCCGCCGGGCAGTATATGGACTTCGTCGCCTTCTGAAATGCTCCCCTGATAGGACGTTCCGGTTACCACGCTTCCGAAGCCTTTTTTGCTGAAGACCCGGTCAACAGGGAGGAAAAACGCGCCGGCGCCCGTTCTTGGCGGTAATTTATCGACTATCTTTTCTATTTCCGCTACGACGCGCGAAACGCCTTCGCCCGTTACAGACGAAACCGGTATGACGGGCGCGCCGTCGAGGCAGGTGCCCCGCGTTAATTCGGCCGCTTCCGCAGTCGCAAGCTCAAGGGTTTCGTCGTCCGCCAAATCCTTCTTTGTCAGCGCCACGAGTCCGAATCTGACGCCAAGAAGATTCAGAATATCGAGGTGCTCGCGGGTCTGGGGCATGACTCCTTCGCTTGCCGCGATTACCAGTATTGCCGCGTCAACGCCGGCGGCTCCTGCCGCCATTTGCCGTATGAAGCGTTCATGCCCGGGAACGTCGACGATGCTGACGGTCTTGCCGTTAGTCAGATTCAAGGGGGCAAAGCCGAGTTCTATGGTTATGCCCCGGCGTTTTTCTTCCTCAAGGCGGTCGCAGTCAACGCCGGTCATAGCGCGCACAAGCGCTGTTTTGCCGTGGTCGATATGCCCGGCTGTCCCAAATATAAAAGGATACTCCATTTTAACCGGCACCCTGCGTGTTTGTATCGGAACCTGTTATACTCATTTTTTTTACCGTATGTATGAAGTCTATGTCGCGTTTAATGGGGCGGCTCCTCGTGTTCGCGTTTCAAATCCAGCACTTCATAAAACAGCGCGGCAAGGTTATCGTGTGCTACTTTATCGGCGGCATATCTTCAATCGACATAGTGAAGTCTATGCCGCGGATATAGTATCGGGAGAAATTTGAAATTGTAGTTGTATCATCAAATAACCCTAATTAAAAATATACTATGTAGTTTTTGATGATAATTGGTTTATAGCCAGTTTCAAAACTTGAAAACAAATCTTTGCCGTACCTTCACTTGGAGAAAATTTTGAGAATGCCTGTTGATAAGGGTGGATATAATTTCTAAAATCTCTAAGAGTATGACTAAAATTTTTAACATCATCTTGAATAAAGCCAACCTCGAAAGAAACATCTATAAAAGAGTTTAGCGACCAATCTGGAAACTGTTTAACTTTATCTTCTTTGGTTTTTGGAGCGGATTTTGCCTGATTGAATAACTTTGGATTTTTACTAGCAATATCAAGTAAGATGCCTTCAAGCGTACTGCCGCATAAGAATATTGCTGCCAAAGAAGATTTTGCATTGATACATAATTTAATCTCATTTATTCTGTCCTTAAGAACTGATAAGAGAGGTTCGGTTATACCTAGTTTATCTAATGTTATTTCGGATATTTGTTTATTAATAAATTCATCTTCTATAGTATCATTCTGTGCATTAGGTGAATTCACTATTATTGGCGAATTACTGTTACCAGAAATATTATACACAAAAGTACTTCCGGCAAAACTTTGCCTTTCCTTTTCCGTCACAGGAAATTGCGGAGCTTGTGGGTTACTTGTCTTCATAAAATCTGGCTGTAACCGTGTCGCTTCGTTATAATCCGCCCTCGCTTTACCGTAATCGCCTTTATTCCAATAGGCAAGCCCTCGATTATGAAACGCCAGCGCAAAATTTGGCAATAGCCGTATCGCTTCGGTAAAATCTGCTATCGCTTTGTCATAATCGCCTTTCTTTCCATACGCACCTCCCCGATTCAAAAACGCCATCCCAATATCCGGCTGTAACCGTATCGCTTCGTCATAATCCGTTATCGCTTTGTCACAGTCTCCCTTATTATCATACGCATAGCCTCTATTAACAAACGCCACCGCATAATCAGGTTGCAGCCGTACCGCTTCGTCATAGTCCGCTATCGCTTTGCCGTAGTCGCCTGTAAAATAATACGCAAGTCCGCGCCCGAGAAACGCCGCCGCATAATCCGGCTGTAGTTGCACCGCCCTTGTGAAGGCTTCTATCGCCGCACCGGATTCGCTTTTAATGAAGTATTCGTCTCCCTGCTTGCAAAAATCCTCCGCTGCCTTATTCATTTTTTCCTTATGCTCTGACATTTCGTCCCTCCACGATTTTTTCGCAAGGCGAGCGCTCATGCCGCAAACGCCCTGCATTCCGTATGCGTATCAAATTCGCGGAAAATGGGCAACGCGCCTTTCGCTGCAAGTCGCGTTCCGTTTTGCCGAACGTCTTTGCTTTTACCTATCTATCCGATAAGTCCGCCGCTGCCGCGAGTTTGCGGCAAACTCGAACGTCCGGCTACCGCCGAACGCCCCGCGCCGCGTCGATTTCGCCTTGCAGCGCAACCGTCTCCTGCAGCGCCGCGACAATCTGCTGGTAATGCTCTATGTCGTCAAAGTGCAGCTCCCGCTTTTTGCGGTCTTTGAGCCATTTCTGCGCCGGCTGGTAGCCGCCGACGTAAAAATCCCACACGCCCTGCGGCACCGCGGCAAAGTACTGGATTTGGTTAATCCATACCCTGCCGTTCCGGTATTCCGTTTTCTCCACCCGGTGTGTGCCGTCTATGGGGTATGCGGCTAGCTCGCCCCGCTCCGCGCCGTCAAGCAGGTGCAGCGTTCGGAGCCGCGCGCCGAGTCTGCACAAGGCGCGGAACTGCGCGGCGTCAGCGGGATACGGCACGCGGGGAAAGTCTATTTTGAGAAACTCGCGGTATTTTTCGCGGTAGGCGGGGCTGTGGAGCACGGCATAGACATAGTCCAGCGCGTCGAGCGGCGCGAAGGTGTCGGGCGTGTCTTCTTTTTCAGCCGTGTACCGCAAACCGGTTTGCGCGGACAGTTCGTCTATAATCGCTTGGCTAAGGTTTGGGCGGCGTTTCTCGCCTGCGTCTAAGGAAGCGGATATAACAGCCGTCATCCCTCCGGTTAAAAGCCGAAAAGAGCAAAGAGCGTACAGTCATGAGCTGTATCGGGCACGGCACGTCATTGAAAACGTCTTCCGTGCCCTCAAGCGCCGGCGCGGAATCGCTACGCGCTACACAAAGCTCACCGCTTCCTTCATCGCCGCTATTCATGTCAGGTGTTTATTCCTCTACCTTCCAGTCCACACTACCTAGAACAGTGCCTCTCTCCTGCCCTAGACAGAGCCTCTCTCCCGCCTAGGCAGTGTGGACTAAAGAAAAGAAAAGAGGTAAAATGGGAAGCATGAAAAAAAATGAAGGCATTCATCGGCACGATATAAGCGACGAGGCGTGGGAACAGATAAAAGAACTGCTGCCCGG
>NZ_BBPW01000084.1:0-3507 GCF_001028545.1 Treponema endosymbiont of Eucomonympha sp.
TATCGGCGGTGCCGTTAAAATCCTCCAGTCCGGTGTGTTCCCGCACGGCTTCGGCGACGTCCAGATAGTATTCAAGCTCGCGGCGTTCGGCGATGAAGCCGCCCGAAACCGTTACGTGGTCAAAGCCCTCTTTATACGCGGCGGCGACCTCCCCCGCCTGCCGCGGCGTCTTCCAGCCTATGCCCTGCGCCTCGCCGTATGCCGCTTTTGTGGCGTTTATGTTGCAGAACAGGCAGTCCAGTCCCTTGTCTTTCAGGGAACACTCGTTGCTGTAGGCGACGAGCAGCGCGCCGTACCCGACGTCAACCGCCACGGTGCGCATCGCCGTTCCGTCCGACGTATTCAGCCGGTAGTACGCCGGGCGCCTGGGAAAGCCGACCTTTTCAAACACGGCTTTGCCGCCGTCGTACACGTTGTACTGCCCGTCCTCATATCTGAGGGACAGGGGGCTGTCCGTGTTCCAGTATATTTCCGTCCAGTAGTTCCCCTCCGGCGTCAGAAAGTAGTCGGGGAACTCGACTCCGCTGTGCCAGTGCTTGTCGCGGGAAAATATGCAGTGTACGCGCTCGGTGTGCTCGACGCCCAGCGCGAGATGCCTGAATATATCCGGCTCAAAGGCGATTCCTTCCGCCAGAATCCGGTTCTTCAGGTAGATTTCGTCCTTCAGCTTCCGCTTTTCAGCCTCTGTCATTGCGTTTTCTCCCTCATTCCGTACCGCCGCCTCCGCTCTGTTTGCGTGCCTGACAGCCGCTTTAGCCGCGGGGAACGTTCGGGTTCTTTGAGGGAACTCTACATTAGGCGCGGAATATAGGCAAGCGCACGCAGCGTGCCTATGCCCCGCCCGCGGCTCCGCCTGTGCCCCGCCCGCATAACTGCCTGTTATACGGGCGCATAACTGCCTGTACTCCGCCCGCATAACCGTCGGTGATGCGGGCGGGCGCGTTCACGTTACCGTCAGCGTTTTCCGGTAGTCTATGACGCGCGTATCCCTGAGCAGTTGTTTGCCGTGCATATATCGCGTGACCACCCGCAGCGTGTACGCGCCCGCCTCCAGATCCGGCGGCACCTGCGCGATGATCCGCTTCGGCATATTCTCCGCGTAGCGGTGCCCGATCCGGGTCGCTTCTCCTGCGCCGTCCACAAAAAACACGCCGCATTCGCCGTCGTCGTCCGGGGCGACTTTGAGCCGAGCGCCCGAAAGCGACATGTCCTCGCCCCGCGTTACCGTGTCGTCGGCTCTGCCGCTGGAAAGGTCCGTCACCGAGCCTATGTACGCGCCCGAATCCTTCATGCCGAGCACCAGAACGCCCACGCCGTCCAGCGCGGCACGGAGTTCCGCCGTGGCGCTCAGGTCGAAGCCGAGCGAGTGCCGCGCCGGGTCGAAGGCGCGGTCGTCGCCCGTCCACACGCCGCGGACGCGGGGCGCTATGTGCGCGACGCCGGTCTGCACGCTGTAGCCCTGCCGCAGCTTGTCGCGCCGGACGCGGTCGGCGTGGTTCAGCACGTCCACCAGCGTCTCAAGCTGAAGCTCCGAGCCCGCCGCCTTTATTGCCCGCGCGATATCCTCCGTATAGGCGGTCTTGCCCGCGGTCGATATTTCGGCGTAGTAGTTGTCCTCTTCCGTGAGCTTGTTCTCCTGCAGCCACACCTTCCATTCGCTGTCGTTCATGGTTTATTCCTTATAGCGCCGTTTCCCCGGCGCAAGAGTGGGCGAACCCGCATTCGTCTCTCCCGCGCCGCATCAGTATATATAATATATGGCATTATCATGCGCATATACGGCATTAGTACGCGGCGATTTCTCACGCGCCGTCTTGCCGCCGTTAGAGTCACCCTATCCGTGCGACAGAGTCGTCACTTCTCTAAACTTGCCAGGAGAGTCGTAGCCAAAAAACTTGCTAGAAGAGTCGTAGTCAAACGGTCCGTCCAAAAAGGAAATGCCACTGTTACAGGACATGGCTATTTCGTTATTCAGACACTTCTTTGCCTCTTCGTCCGGCACAAAGATGGTGAACCCAGCTTCGGTGTCCCGTCCAGCCGCATAAAACATCTCTGAGCCGAAATGTGCTGGCACTTTTGCCCCTAAGATGAGCGATTCGAGCTTATAGCAGTCGGAGAACGCATAGGCTCCAATGCTCGTTATCAAAGGCAGGCTTATTTTAGCAAGCGCGGTACAGCCAGAGAACGCACGGCTGCCGACACATGTTGCCCAAGACAGGTTTATTTCGGCAAGCGCGGTACAGCCGGAAAAAGCACAGTCGCCGATGCCCGCCACCTGTTGTATGTTTGCTTCGGCGAGCGCGGTGCAGTCGGAGAACGCGCCGTCTCCAATGCTCGTCGCCTGCGGAAGGTTTACTTCGGCGAGTGCGCCACAGCCGGAAAAAGCATAGCCGCCTACCGTCACTACGCCTTTCGCTCTGAGCGTTTTAAGCGAGGCGAAAGAGCTGAACGTGGCAGCTTTGTCCGCGCCTTCCGCTATTTCCGTAAGCGCATCCGGCAGCGCGAGCGACACGACCCTGTCCGTACCCGTACCCGCATCCGTATACCGCTCCCATACAGTCAGACCGGTACGTTCGGGGGTGTACGCATCGTTGTTTTCCACGCCCGTATACCGCTCCCATACAGTCAGACCGGTACAGGCGCTCAGGTCGAGGGCGACATACTTGCGCGCCATTCTGATAACGGCAAACAACACCCGCACGTCCGCTGACGACAAATCGACGCCGGCGAGCCTTACCGAAAGCGTCCTATCCGTCTCTTCGTCGGCAAGATAATCTATCATCCCTGCGATAGTTCTAAATTCAGGCATAAGAACCTCCATATACAGCGCCATTTCCCGGCGCAAGAGTGGGCGAACCCGCATCCGCCTCTCCCGCGCCGCATCACCGGCGCGAGTATAGCACAGGCGCGGGCGGATAGATAGGCGGAGGGGGCATTCGCGCCCGGTTGCCTGCCGAGCGGATTTTGCCGACGCGACTCTCAAGGATATGTGCCGCAAGCTGCCGCAGACGAAGGCGCGATTCCTCGAAGTGCCGGGAGTCGGCAAGGCCAAAATGGAACAGTACGGCGACCGGTTTACGGCGGAAATCAAGGATTTTCTGGAGAGCGGCGCACATTAGGAAGCGGCAGGGGTGCCGGCGAAGAAAAAATCACGACATTCGGCAGCACAAGAAAACAGTTCGGCAAAAGCAAAAGGTGCGTTTCAAGAAAAACCGGACGGTTTTTTTTGAAAGCTATAGCGTATCCAGATGCGCCATACGCCAGCGGCGCGTCTGGATACGCAAAAATATGTCCTGACCTTGGAAATAAAAATACCCCGCTGCTTGCAGCGGGGTATCAGACTTTAGAAGAAACTAATAAAAAACCTGGCAGCTACCTACTTTCCCGCCGCGAGGGCAGTATCATCGGCGTAAGAGGGCTTGACTTCCGTGTTCGGGATGGGAACGGGTATTACCCCTCCACTATGGCCACCAGGCATAGCAACAAATATAAGAAAAGGGTAGGGAA
>NZ_BBPW01000085.1:0-3456 GCF_001028545.1 Treponema endosymbiont of Eucomonympha sp.
GGCGGGTATGTCTGAACTCCCGATACGGGCGCCTATATGCCGGAATATAGGCAGGCGCTTACCAGTGCCGCCGCCGAGCGCATAACGATTAGCCGTGCGGAAGGAACAGCGCGGCGTACATAAGAAGCGGCGGCAGGACGAGCAGCAGGGAAGCGGCGGGACGGCGAGTCTGCCGAAGCCGAATGCCGCTCGTCTGGGGTTTAGGCAGCGGCGGCTCGTCGGCAAGCGGGGGAACTTGATAATAGGCTTCGTACAGGCGAGCGTCGAG
The DNA here is from genome assembly GCF_001028545.1 of Treponema endosymbiont of Eucomonympha sp. Taxonomy (NCBI): domain Bacteria; kingdom Pseudomonadati; phylum Spirochaetota; class Spirochaetia; order Treponematales; family Treponemataceae; genus Treponema; species Treponema endosymbiont of Eucomonympha sp. The sequence continues at coordinate 269 of NZ_BBPW01000085.1, forward strand.
CGCGCGGAAGAGACCCGCAAACCCTCCCCGCGCGAACGCAGCCTTTGCCGCAAGGGGCGGCGCGCCGGAAGTCAGCCGATCGAGGCAGGCAAAGACGCCGGCGAGCACTGCGCCCGCACGTCCGGGGAGCGTCAGGCGCGGGGACACGGCGAACTGCGACAGGAACACCATTCCGTCAAGCAGAAGCGCGCGGCGCAAGCCTCCGGCGAGCGCGGGGAAGGTTACCGGAAACGATCCGACGCGGAACCAGACCCTGCCGTAAGGGGTGAGCGCGCCGAATGCGGTAACGCACGCGAGGACGGCGAGCGGGGAGAGCGCGTTGATTTTGCCGCGGCGGGCGAGCGCCAGCAGAAAAAAGCACGCGGTTTCCGCCGCGAGGACGGCGAGGTTCCGCTGTAACATGAAGGCGGGAAAACAGGCGGCAGCGGCAAAAAAAAGCTGCCGGGGCGAAGCGCACCTCGCAAAAAAAGCGCTGCAGGCGGCGTTTATCTTTGGGGGAAGCGTCATGCCGAATCCGCCGCGGGGAGCGACGCGTACCAGCGGGAAACGCGGGCAAAGCCCCCCGCGAACAGCCCGAGCAGCAACGCCGACGCGCTTCCGGCGGACAGCAGCGCAGGCGCGATATAGCGAGCGTTCTGCCCGAACAGCATGAAGCGGGCGAGCAAAAGCTGCGCGGCGTTGCTTGCGAGCGCGCCCGCCATATTCAAGCCGACAAACCCGACGAGGCGTTCCCCCCTGCCGGCGCGCAGGGACAGGCGGCGGACGGCGACCATTGCCAGCATCGAAGCGAATGTCCCCGCGCCGGAAAAGAGGAACACATACGAGAACGCCGTGCCCGAAACGAAGCCCTGCCCGACGGTTTTGAGCAGCACGAGGAGCAGCATATCGGAGAAGCAGAGCTTGCCGAGCGCCAAAAGCAGCGGCAGGTTGGCAAACCCGACGCGCAGGAACGGCAGCGGCTTGGGCACCGCGTATTCGAGCGCCGACAGGAACAAGCACAGCGCCGCCAGAAACGGCACGAGCTTTTTGTCTTTCATACCGTCATCATAGCACACTCCGGCGTTCGGCGTTTCCAGTAGGGAACGACCGAGTTCTTTGAAAGAACTCGGCATATAGGTAAGCGGTGGACGGGCTTACCGAGCGGGAGAGAAAGGGAACGGGTAAAGCCCGTTCCCTTTCTTGTCTCATAGGGAAGCGGTTTTGCCGCTTCCCTATGACGGCATAGAGGCTTTTGCCTATGCGCAAGGGATAGTCTTGCCTATGGGTGAAAGCGGAGGGGCAAAAGCCTCTATGTTTTGCCCCTCTGCTTCGCGTATGCGCACCGAGCGGGCTTATCAAAAGGGAGGAAAACTCTATGCCGAGTTTGCGGCGACCCCTGCACGGTCGAGTGTGAGGCACGCACGGTTTGGGCATAAAAAAGGCGGGGAAGCCTGCGCTCCTCCCCGCCTGAATGTCCTGCTATTGCGGCGCCGATAACCCCCGCCGCTCAGTCATTATCGCGCGCAAACCAGCCTGTATACCCTGCGCCTCTATTCCAGCCACCCGTATACGACCCGTTCGACAGTTCGGCGGCTCGTCACTCTACTTCCCCTTCAAACGGCTGCTTTAGTTTTTGAAAACCCTCGTAAGTGAAATCGCCGCCCGCTTTAAGCTCTTTTAAGAACGCCCTGAGTTCGGCATAGCCGTACAAAACCCGTATCGAAGATTCGGCCATCATAAGGTTGAGTTTTTTCGTTCCGTTCTTGGCGGCTTCGATAGCCGCTTCGTCCGGCTGGAAATAAACGATCGGTTTTTTCGCCGTCCACGCTACCCCTGCTTCAAACAAGGTGCCGGGGTCGTAGGTGCCGCCGTCAGCTCTGCTCAGGTTGACGATTGCAAAATCCGTCGCAGCGCTGACGCCCCCGACGTCTTTGGCAAACGCTTCCCTGCGCTCCCGTTTTGCTTCTTCGCCTGTCCCGTCTTTCAGCGCGTTTGGCGATATAGAAACGCTGTCTTTCGGGCTGAAATAGCTGTAGCCTTCCTCGCTGAGAATCTGTTTCACGTTTTCTATCTGGTTCACGGTATCGGGACAGAAGAACCCGGAGCTGATATAGGCGGATATGCCGAGCATTCCAATTGCGGTGAGCGCTGCCGTCATTTCTTATACTCCGAATAAGCAGGCATTGCTGCCCGCAAAAGATTTGCGTCCCGTCGGCGGAAAGCCAGCGGCGCTACGGCACCGCGCGCGGCGACAGCAAGCGGTGAAATCAAACGTCTTTTCATAAGTCCTCCAATCTGTGCAGTGTCTGTCTTTGCTTAGAGACCCTTTGCGCTGTGCAAAACAGTATACCTGACGACCGCCGCTCTTGTCAAAACGGCTTCAAATATGTATGCGCGAAAGCCGAAACATCGCCGCATATACGCGCGTCCGCGATTATGGCGATATTCCTTAATTTATGGTCAAACATTCGTGTATACAATCTGTTTACGCCTCTACAAAAGCCGTTTACGTCCCTTCAGACAGGGTTTGTACTCCTTCGAAAGCCGTTTACGCTTCATCAAACACCGTTTGCGTCTCTTCAAAGGCTGTTCGCACGTGTTTAAATACCGTTTGCACGTCTTTGAAGGCTTTTCGCGTCGGGCGCGCAGTAAAGCAACGGCGCGGAAACAGTCCCCGCGCCTGCCCAGACCTGAAGCGCGGCGCTACGCTAGCTTTCAATAGAGCGTCCACGCCTGCGTGCCGATTTCGGTAAAGCCCGGCGTAAAGACCACGCCGCCCCGCGCCTTCATCGCCTTTATGAGCCGGACGCGGTTTTTCGGGTCGCAATAGAGCATCATGAAGCCGCCGCCGCCCGCGCCGGAGATTTTCGCCGATTCCGCGCCGTTATCCAGCGCATAGCGATACGTCTCGTCGAGGAAGCTGTTTGAAATCGCCGCCGCCATATTCCGCTTGGCAAGCCAGCCGTTCAAAAGGCACGACGAAAAACCCGCAAAATCGCCTTTCAGCAGCGCCTCTTTCATGAACACCGCCTGTTTTTTTAGTTCGTGCATGCTCTCGATGCTCTTGACGTTTTTCGCTTCCGTGTTCTCGATTTGCTGCCTGATGATGTTTGCGCTTTCCCGCGACACGCCGGTATAGTATAGCACGAGCGACGCTTCCAGCTCGTTCCGAATCCAGCGCTTGAGCCGGAGCGGATTCACGACGACTC
>NZ_BBPW01000086.1:0-3266 GCF_001028545.1 Treponema endosymbiont of Eucomonympha sp.
GAAAATTCGGTGGATTTGTCTGCGGCGAGCGCTTCGTTTTGTGTTATATGTTCGTCCATTTTTACCCTTATTTTATGCTATCCAGCGGCACAAATGTTTCAGGGTGAGCTAGGTATTATTTGCGCCCGCCGCCTTCATGCCGTGCCTATCTAGTCAGAGATTATGTCTATAACCAGTTCTTTCTGGTTCCGGACCAAGGTGATTTTGACCGGTTCGCCTGTTTTCAAATCCCTGATAAAGGCTGGTATATCTTCCGCGTTGTTAATTGCTGCGTCATTCATTTTTATAATGACGTCTCCTGTCACAATATTCGCCGTATACGCGGGCGTGTTTTTATACACGACCCGTACAAAAGCACCGGTGTTTCTTTGAATATTAGTCCGCATTTCGTTTGTGAGCGAAACACAGTTTACTCCAACGCGTACAGGTTCCGGTAGCGGTATAAATAATATAGCGGCATAGTCAAAACGCTTTACGCTGTAATTTGTAGCTGTTGAGCCTGTGGAGGTAGTGGTTCCTGAATACCATGCAGAATTACCGCCAGAGTAAATAGTTCCCGAACTTTTTGAAGTTTGCGTTGTCGGAAGCGTAATAGATCCGTTGACTGTATCAGTATGCGCGTAACTATATAAGGCAATTTTAGCCCGTTTTTCTTTGCATAACTTTAGCGCGGCCTTTTGAACGAGATACCTCTGATATTTTTCTCTGCTATCATATTCCGGTCCATTAAGACTGGCGTAGCCAATAGGAACATAGTGCTCCGATTCTATTTCAGCAGCGTCAATATTTATATGAGAAGAATAAAACACCTGTGGTTTTTCATCGTTCTGCAAGAGCAATTGTTCTGGAATTGAATTTTCAGCGTAATACGCTTGATAAAATCCAGAAAAAGACATACAAGAAGTAAAGAAGAAAGCAAAGCCGCTCATTCCGGCAAGCAATTTATGTTTATATTTCATATACCCTCCGCATACGTTCCGCAGACACATATACCTTGTTTATTGATTTTTGAGAAGCCCCCGCAGGCTCTTGCGGGCGGCTCGCAGGATTTTTTGCGCCGCTCACAAAATTTTATGCGCAGCCCACAAAATTTTATGCGTGGCTCGCAGGATTTTTTGCGTAGCCCACAAAATTTTTTGCGCCGCTCGCAGGATTTTATGCGTGGCTCATAAAATTGTATGAGCCGCTCAGAGGTTTTTATGAGCGGCGCGGAAATGCGCATAAACGGGCTTCGCGGGGAAGCGGGCGGCGCGCAGGCGTGCGCGGACTCGGCGGCGCTGCTGCCGAATACGGTGCCGGATTCAGCGGCCGGTTTCGCCGTCCGGCAGGCTCTTCCGTATATTGTCCAGCACCGCGTTGACGAACTTGTACGAGTCGTCGGTCGAAAAATCCTGCGCAATGCAGACCGCTTCGTCTATGGTTATGAACGGGTGAATGTCTTTTTGATAGAGCAGGGCGTATACGCTGATTCGGAGTATGGCGACGTCGACCCTGTTGACCCGGCTGTAATCCCCGCGCGCAAGGTTCGCCTCGATAGCCGCGTCGATTTCGGGAAGGTGCTCAAGCGTGCCGCACAGCAGCAGGCGCGCGAAAGCGAGCCCCGCTTCGCCGACGCGCTCCAGTTTTTCCGCCTCGACCCACGAAAACTGCAGCAGTTCTTCGAGCGGCGTTTTGCTTATTTCCCACGCGAACGCCGCCTGAAACGCCAAAACGCGCCCGTTCCGCCGCGACACGGGCGCCTACCAGTTGAGCAGTGCGTCGAGCGCCGCGCCTGTTTTGAGCATTTGAAAGTTTGCCGGCGTGCGCAGTTTTACGGTCGCGTCTTTGACCGCGTCCGCCAGAAAACGCGCCTGTTTCTCCTGCTCAAGCTGCGAGCGGATAAACTCGTAGACGATTACCGTCGATTCGGGCTGCACGACGTCGCTTATCGCCAGCAGTTTCGCGGGATACCGTTCCCGTACTACATAAAACTGAAAATCGGTCGGCGTTTCAATGAGCTCGGAGACGCAGCCCTTGTCCTTTGCGAACAGCTCGCCGAGCGCTTCCGGCGAAATGCCGAGCTGCTGCGCCGACTGCGGCGTCCGGTTCACAAAAATGTCGCCCGCGTGCAGGTCCGCGTCCCCGGAAAAGCGTTTTTTCAGCTCGTCGAGTTTAGTCTTGCCCTGCTTCGCCTCGCCGAACACGTCGGTAATCCGCTTGCGGCTCGCCGTCGCGTCGCTGCCCTTGCGGATAATCACCAGAAAAAGCCTGAGCGTTTCGCTCTGCACCAGTTCCGCCTGATGAATCGCGTAATAGTCGCGGATTTCTTTGTCCGTCGGCGCGGTCTGCTGAAGCTCGTCCCGTTTGCCGCTGATGATATACTGTTGCGCAATCATTTGGTTTTTCAAAAACTGCTTGTATTCGGCGGCGTTCATGCCCGTCTGCGCCGACATATACTCGTCGAGCGACTGCCCCATTTGCTGCGTGATATACGCGGCGAATTCCTGCTCGGTAACCGGCCGCCCCATTTGCTGGGAAACGCCCTGCACGAACTGCATGTTCACCTGCGTGTCGGTTACGGCAACGCCTGCCTGCTGCGCCGCCTGCACCACCAGCCGTTCGTTGACGAGCGCGTCGAGGATTTCTTTTTTTTCGTCGAGGGTGAACAGCGCGCCCCGCTGTTTCTGATACGCCGACACGCGGTTTTTAAGCTGCCGGAGCGTGATAGATTCCGGCTGGGTGATTTTGACCGTTGCCAGCGGCTGCAAATCAGCCTGAGCCGGCGCGGAACAAATCGCCCCTGCGGCGAGCAGCGCGACGGCGATAAAACGTTTCATGAAAAATTCCTTCGGCAACACCGCGCGCTGTTACCCGATGACCGCGCGAATTCTGCGCACGCCGGCTGACGACGACTGTTCTTTCTGTATCTTGAACGACCCGATAAGCCCCGTGTGCGCCACGTGGGGGCCGCCGCATACTTCTTTGGAAAAATCCCCAACGGCGTACACCTTCACCCGCGCTTCGTACTTTTCGCCGAACAGCGCGGTCGCGCCGCTTTTTTTGGCTTCTTCCAAATCCACCACCGTCATCGTAACGGGCAAATCCCGCCGTATCTGCTCGGTGACGAGCGCCTCGACCCGCTCGATTTCTTCCTTAGTCATCGCGGTGGGGTGCGAAAAGTCGAAGCGCATCCGCTCCGCCGTAATGTGGGAGCCCTTCTGCGCCACGTGCTCGCCGAGCACCAGCCTCAAAGCCTTGTGCAGCAGGTGCGTCGCCGTGTGGTACCC
>NZ_BBPW01000087.1:0-3228 GCF_001028545.1 Treponema endosymbiont of Eucomonympha sp.
AGATTTTTATCTGATAGCCGCCGACGGCGCGAATGTCCGTAATCGCGGCGCGGGTCGCGGGCGGCGGAATGACGGAGGAACTGTCGTCGCGGCTGTGCAGCCCCATAGCCGTGCGGTCTTCGTTCGTCACCGGCGCGAACTTGAGGTATTGCGCCACAAAGGGGCGGATAAACGCGGCCGCCGACTTGTGCGCGTCGTTTTTCGCCTCCGTGTCCACCGCCGTATGCGCGCCCAGCGTCGCCGCATATGCGCGGTGCCAGTCCGTATAGGCGGCGAACAGCCCGTCCGCCGCGTCCTTGGGAACGTGCGTCCACTCCGGGGACTCCCCGCCGATCTTTTCCTGCACGTAATTGTTCAGATTCTCAAACCAGCCGTCGAACTCCGCGTCCCGCGCCGGTATATAATCGGTCGTGTATGCCATACGTGTTTCCTTGTTGTCTTTTTCCGGCGGATTTTTCGCCGTCTGTGGATTTTTGCGCGCCGCCTGCCGGTTGTCGCGGGCGGTTCAGTGTTATATCCTACTTTATTTATGGTGTTTTGTAAACGCTTATACGCATTTGTGCGCGGCTCACAGGATTTTATGAGTCGCCCACAAAATTTTATGCGCCGCTCACAAAATTTTATGCGCCGCTCACAAAATTTTATGCGTGACTCGCGGGACCTTGCGAGCGGCTCGAAAATGGGCGCGGGCGGCTTAAAACCGGGCGCCGGCGGCTTGCGGGTTCTTGCCGCGAAACGATTCGGCGCCCGCGGATTGCCGCGCGCGCCGCTCAAATCAGCGCTAAACCGTCAATTCGCCGAAGGGCGAAACACCCCCGGCAAAACAAACGGCGCTCACGAGGCTCCAAACGGCACGGGTGCGAGAGCGATACGGCAAAGCCATAGGGCGAATACGGCGTTCGGCAAAACCGAACCGACCGAGTTCCTTGAGGGAACCCGGCGGACAGGCGGGGCGGCTAGACCCATAAAACGGATAAGCGCCTGCCATACCTGCCGAGCAATATGCTGGAAGATTCCGACTACCTGTCTACCGAGTAGTCCTCGCTGAAGTTTCCACCAGTAAGGCTACCGAGAGAGCTTGTCGAGGGTTCCCGTTCAGTTGCCTACCGAGCGGGCTTGAGACGCGGGTTGACGAGGGGGTGGATACGGTGTATGGTTTGAGCGAGGGAAAGATTGAGGCGGTGGAGGGGGAGAGATGACGAATATCTTATTTTTGATTGGAAACGGCTTTGACCTTAATGTTGGATTAAAAACAAGCTTCAAGGACGTATCAAAAATATATTTAAATTCTTCTTCTGACAAACCTTATATAAATGAATTCAAAAAAGAAATAAAAGAATATCCTGATTTATGGTCTTATTTTGAAAAGCAGTTTGGTTTATACGCTGAAAAATTTTCTCTTAAAAACGTTGACGAATATCATGATTGTCTTAAAGATTTTCGCGGAGTTCTTATTAATCATCTCAGACAAGAAGAATCGCGTATTAATTATGATTTGCATGAAGATGAAATTATATCAGTTTTTAAAAATTCCATTATGAATGTTTACTCTAGTTTAGAAGACGAGTCAAAAAATATTATTTCTTCGCTCGTTTCACCTCACACTGCCGTTATTTATAATTTTATAACATTTAATTATACCAATATTTTAGAAAAATGCTTGAGTTTATTAAAACCAAGCATTTTTACCCGCAAAACAAGTCTACCAACTGGTCAACCGATAGCATATCAAGATTCTAGAGGAGAAATAATATATATTCACGGAACAACGGGACGTTCACCTATTATTGGCGTTGACAATGAAAAACAAATAAATAATACAGAACTTATACAAGACGATCGTTTTAAGAAAAAAATAATCAAACCTATAGAAAATGATAATTCCAGAAATTCAAAAAATGAAAAAACAAAAGGATTGATACTCAATAGTCAAGTTATCATTATTTTCGGTATGGCGCTTGGAGAAACTGACGGCACGTGGTGGATTCAGATTGTTCAATGGTTAAAAAACCGCAACAATCATCATTTGGTAATATTTATCTATGACCCCGTTTATAACCCAATAAATATTGAAGATAAAATAGATATTGAAGAGAATGCTATGTTACAGCTATTTAGAATTTCAGGTGTTGAACAGGAATTGGGAAACTATAGACAACAAATACACATTTCTATCAATTCTGATATATTCAAAATTAATTTGGTTAATGAAAATGAGAATATAGAGATAAGAGCGTAAATGGATAATTTATTGAGAGAAAACCATTCAAAGTTAATCCATGATGCCCTCTAATAACCAACACCATAAGCGCCGATATACAGACGGCAGTCAAGGGGAAAACGGCTTCCACCGCTTTCCCCTTCTTTCCACGCGGACTTGACCGACACCATTACGCGCTAATCGGGCGCAAGCGCCGGCGTCCTTACAAACCGGAGCCTCGTTCCGAGGCCCGGGCATTTGCCGGCGGGAATGGGAGCGGCAGATCGGGGCGGCGGACAGGCAGATAGACGAGGCGGTATATGAACTGTATGGTTTGAGTGAGAAAGAAATAAAAGTGACTGAAGGAGAATCAAAATGACGGCAACGTACCGGATAAAGCCTAATGAGATTGATATGCTGGCAAAGATGTTAAAATCAAGTTTTCGGCACGGGGAGTTGAAAATAACAGTTGAAACAATGTCGGATGAGCAGTCGCGGCAATTTTCAAACGACTTGGCACGACTGCAGGCAGATGAAGCACTCGAATGGGAACAAAGCGGAAAACCGCCATTCAGGACCATGTCTGTCGAAGAATTAGAGGCCATGATTTAATGAAAGTTTCTTTTTTTAATCAGGCTGTTTTTAATTCATTTTATGAGTGGACAATCAAAGACAAAAAGGTTGCAAAAAAAATCGCGGCATTAATACGCGATATTGAACGAAATCCCGCTGTCGGCATTGGAAAATCAGAACCGCTTAAGTATCGGTATGCCGGATTTTATTCTCGAAGAATAACACAAGAGCATCGGCTTGTATATAAAATCATTGATGATTCCATTGTTATAATTTCCTGCGAGGGGCATTATGAATAAGCCGACTCTACAGATAAAAACGGTAATTGCGCGGCAGGCTGCGGCGCCGGATACGCAGATTGATGAGGCGGTGTATACACTATATGGTTTGACGGCGGAAGAAATTAAGGCGGGGAGTCCCCGGAGTGGACGCACGTTCCCAAGGACGCGGCGGAC
>NZ_BBPW01000088.1:0-3202 GCF_001028545.1 Treponema endosymbiont of Eucomonympha sp.
TCCTAAAACCGGATTATGCCACCCTGCGGGAAATCCCCTGGCGCAAGGGCACCGCCTTCGTATTGAGCGATTTGCATGTGGACACAGGGGAAGTTATCCAGGTTGCGCCCCGGCAGGTTCTGAAAAACGTGCTTGCCCGTCTGGAAAAAACAGGGTACACGGCAAAGGTCGGTTCGGAGATAGAATTTTATCTTTTGGACGAGAAGAAAAATCCGCTCTTTGGCGGAAAGGAAACCTATTCTATCGGTAAAATCGGTCAGTATAGCGGCATCGTGGACCAAATACTGGAATCGCTGGAGGCTTTTTCGATTCCCCTTGAGGCGGTACACACCGAATATGGGCCGGGGCAGATGGAATTGATTTTGGAATATTCCGATGCGCTGACAAATGCGGATAACGCCGTCGTTGCCAAAAATGCGGTCAAGGAAATTGCCCGCAAGAATAACCTCTATGCAACGTTTATGGCTATGCCTTGGAACGACCGTTCCGGGAGCGGTTACCACCTGCACCAAAGTCTGTGGACTAAGAATGGAAAAAGCGTTTTTGCGGAGGACCGGGACGCGCTATTGCACTATGCCGCAGGAATATTAAGCGGGACCAGCGAGTTTATGGCACTGGTCTGTCCAACGGTCAATTCGTACAAACGGTTTTCTGATATATCCTTTGCGCCCACGCGAGTCGGACTAGGCTATGATAATCGCACGGTCTCAACCCGGCTTGTCGGCTGCGGGAAAAGTACCCGGATTGAACAGCGTACTGGCGCTGCGGACGCAAACCCCTATTTTCTGGTTGCGGCCTCATTAGCGGCAGGGCTGTACGGGCTGGAGAAAAAACTTCCGGCACCGGAAATAATTGAAGGCAACGGGCATTATAACGAACATCTGGAAAAAATACCCCGTACCCTTGCGCAAGCGGCGGCGCTTTTTGAAAAAAGCCAAAAAGCAGCGGAGTATTTAGGCAGGGAATTTGTTGAAATCTACAGCGAACTCGTTAATTTTGAGGTTTCGGTGTACGACAAAACAGTCACTGAATGGGAACGGGAACGGTATTTGGAAAATTCCTAAAATGGAATTGTAAAGTAAGATAATATGGTTGATTAGCAGCCGCTTATCAACGTTTCTTTACTCGCGGCGTCCTTTCCCCGTTCAGTCGGCAGGGCATAATGTTGACAATCTTTGCGGCGCGGCGCATAGTGCCTGAAAAAGAGGGGAATGGTTTAGCCATGAATCAGCAAACAAGTAACGGAGAAACCCAGCGCTATGTGCTGGCGGTGCTGGTGGACAACCACGCCGGTGTGTTGAGCCGCGTGTCAGGCTTGTTCAGCCGGCGCGGATTTAATATAGACAGCCTGACCGTGGGCGAAACGCACAGCAACACACAGAGCCGCATGACCATTGTGGTGTCGGGCGACGAACACGTGCTGGAGCAGATTACCAAGCAGCTTGCAAAACTGGTGGAAGTGCTTTCTATCGAGCACTGCCTGCGGGACGACACGGTGGTGCGCGAACTGGCGCTGATTAAGGTGAGCGCAGACAGCGTGACGCGGCACAGCATTATCGAAGCGGCGAATATCTACCGCGCGCGCATTATCGACGTTTCCCTCGATTCGGTTATCGTCGAAGCGACCGGCAGCGAAGACAAAATCGAGAGCCTTATCCGCTTTCTGGAACCGCTCGGAATCCGCGAACTGGTGCGGACGGGGCTGACCGCAATGCAGCGCGGCGGGAAAATCCTTGCCTGAACAGGGCGTTCGGCGGTAGCCGAACGTTCGAGTTTCTTGAGGAAACTGCCGCACGCCGTAGCGTGCTACCGAGTTTGCGCACGCAAACTCGCGGCATAGAGGTAAAATCATTTCTTTTCGTCTTTCGGTCAGCCCTCTTGGTAGCCTTGTGCGCCAGTCGCTGTATCGGCTGGCATAAAAAAAACAAGCCGGGCGAAAGTCCTGCTTGTTTCACTTACACTTCTAGGTTGGATTGCTCGATAGGCAACTGGGTGGAAAATCCTTGGTAGGTGCTTGCCTCTCTGCCGCGGGTTTGCAAAACAAACACGGCAGCATGCCTTCGGCAGTCTTTCAGAAACCTCGCTCGTCCGGCTTCGCCGAATACGGCGGCAGAGCACCGGACGCTTCGCCCGCTTTTTCGAGCACTTCAAACGCAAGGTCGAGCAGAAAGTCTTCGTTTGAAAAGTTCAGCCGGACTTTCGCCCGCTTTTTGCGCTTATCGACTTTGATTATGGAGCCTTCAAGCCCCAGAAGCGGTCCTTCCGTAACGACTATCCGGTCGGATTCGTCGAAATAGACCCGCGACGCCTCGGCGATATCGCCGAAAGAAATGAAATGTCGAAGCACGGCGAGGTCGCGCCCCGCGAGCGGCGTCCGCTCCTGATTGCTCCTGAGTATACGATAAAAGTTCGGCGTGCGCCGGACAACGGCAAACAGTTCCCGGTCGAGATCGGCGCCGTCGATTTCAAGAAATATGTAACCGGGGAAAACGGGCTTGAGTTCCGGACGGGTTTTCCCCTGCCGCCGGATAATCAGAATCTATTACCATAATTTTCTCCCTTTTCTCATATTCCTGACATATTGTTCTACGTCTTCCATATCCTCCCTGTCCTTCCACATGCCAAATAATTCATTGTCCGTTTCTTCTAAAGCACTGTTCTGTTTATTGTTACCGGAGACAGTTTTCGCACAAACTTTTCCCGTATCGGTTATGATTTTTTCCTGACCGGTATTTATTTGCGAAATAATCATATCATGCTGAATTTTTAACCGCTTTATAGTTTTTTTCATAAACCGTCCTCCATAAAAAGGTACATATTCGGTAAATGTCATATCACAAACGCAAGTTTCAGTCCAGACCCATATCCCGGACAGCCCCCGCCTCTCGATAAACCGGCGCGCAGGGCGTAAAAACAGCAGGGCGTTTGCCCTGCTGTTTCATTGTGCGTCCAATCGGCGGTGGGATTTGCCCGGCAGCTTTGTGCGCCCCGCCCCCTAAAAACCCAAAAGGCTGCCCAAGCCACACTCCCCGGGCAGCCCCGCCTCTTTGCCTCTACGCCGCGAGTTTGCGTAAGCAAACTCGATAGCAACGCCTACGGCGTTGCGGCAGTTTCCTCAAGAAACCCGGTCGCTCCCCGCACGGGGAACGCCGCGTCAGGGCACAATCGTCCAGAATATCGGTCCCCAGGGTCCCTGCTGTCC